>NZ_LZSZ01000162.1:0-26582 GCF_001665645.1 Mycobacterium sp. 852002-30065_SCH5024008
CGCGCACCCGATCCAACAACACCCAAGACTCCGGGGTAGACCGCGACGCCAACGCGTACTCGAACATACATTCGATAATAGGCCGAGGGTCCGACAAGCCCGGGAAACTGCGGCGAGCCCCGGTCAGCCAACAAGTCCAGCGATTACGGCATCCGGGTGCGATGCCGCTTGTCGTGCGGCGGGACGCCGTTCACCCCGCCGGTGGACTGCGCGTAGCTGCCCACGGCGTACGCGACGCCAGCACCCATGATGGCCAACGCGTCGCGGTTGATGTTGTCGGCGGTTTCGTGGGGGCCCTGATAGTTGGGGTCGAACGGGACGCCGGCCTGCCCACCCCACAATCGGGCCTGCACTGTGGTTTTCGGCTGCGTGGCGCCGGCCGTCATGCCCCCGATCGGCACGCCCGCGACCATGAAGGGATGGTAGTCCGCGAGGGTGCTCAGCGGCATGTCCGCGGGCCGCTTCCCGGCCAGGTTCAGATACCCGGCCAGGGTGCGCTCGATGCCGGCCGAGCCGTCGGGGATGTCGGCGTAAGTCACCCCGGGCGCCGGCGGACCGGACTGATCGCCGTCGTCGGTGAAGAAGCCGGCGTTGGGCGAACCCAGCCTGGTGAAGTTCAGGTACATCGCGAGATCGTTGAGCTGATCGCTGTCCAGGCCGAACACGTAATCCATGACGCCGTTGAGCCCGTCCTCGTCAGCGCCCCAGAACGCGAACCGCACGGCGTTGTTCACCGGCGCCAACGGGCCCAGCTGCAGCGCCGTTTCCAGCACCGCGGCGACCCCGGATCCGTCGTCATTGATGCCAGGACCGCCACGCGAGCTGTCGAGATGCGCCCCGACCATGACCACTTCGTGCGGAGACCCGGTCTTGGTCTGCGCCAGCACGTTTCGCGATGTGATCTTGGTGTTCTGGGCGTCCAGCACCAGATGCATGGGCGCGCTCGCGCCGGCGAGCGCGGTCGCGGCGGACCCGCCCGCGACCGCGACCGGCACGGTCAGCTGCTTGAAGTAGCCCGGATTGAACAAGGTGGCCGGGGCGCCCTGGCCGGCGGCCGCACTGAGCACGACCAGCGCGGCGGCGCCCTTGGCCACCGCGCTGTTCTGCTTGTCGACCACCGAACAACGCGCGTCGTCGACGACGGCGATCGAGCCCTTGGGCAGCGCGGTCGGGTAATCGCCGGCCGCACAGCCCGAGGGCTGGGTGGGCCGGACGGGCTGCCCGGTCAGGCCACCGGGCGGTGTCTGGACCAACAACGAGGCCTGATCGACGGGGTAGCTGCGACCGGCGATCGTCAGCGCCGGCCTGCCCGGGGAAACGGTGTACAGCCGGTCGAACTGTGGGGTCATCACCTCAAATCCCCTGTCGCGCAAGGCCTTGGCCACGTAGTCGACGCTGGCATCATATCCCGGCGTGCCGTCCGCCCGGTTTCCCTTGTTGGCGTTGGCGATGTTCTGCAGCGCGCGCAAATGGGCGAACATCTGATCGACGGTCACTTTTCCGGCCAGGCCGCGACCCAGATCCGGTGCGGCGGCGGGCGATCCCGGCCGCGCCGACGAGCAACCCGCCAGCAGCAAGGTCGCCAGCAGCAGTGCCGCTCCCAGCCGGCGGGTCATGGCTTCGTGAGCACGTGACGCGTGCGGTCCTCCATCGTGGGCACCCCGTTGTGGCCGCCGAGGTCTTGGGCGTAAAGGCCCACCGCGTAGGCGACGCCGCCGCCGTTGACGCCCAGCGCGGTCTTATCGATGTGATCGAGGGTGTCGGTCTTTTGGTGATAGTTGGGATCGAACGGCTGGTCGGCGGTCCCGCCCCACAACTTTGCCTGCTCCGCGGACATTTTCGCCTCGGCACCGGAGAACAGGCCGCCGGCGGGGACGCCCGCCAGGGTGAATCCGTCGTAGTCGGAGCGGCCGTCAAACGACGTGTCCTGCGCGGTTTTTCCGGCGGATTTCAGGTAGGCGACCAGTATGCGCTCGATACCGGCCGACCCCTCCGGCACCACCGGCTGCCCACGCGCGTCCGCCGGCAGCGATTGGTCTCCGTCATAGGTGAAGTAGCCGGGGTTCGGCGACGCGAGCATGTCGAAATTCAAGTACAGCGCAATGTTTTTCAGCGCAGTCAGGTCAAGAGATTCGACGTAGTTGCGCGATCCGATCAGGCCGAGTTCCTCCGCGCCCCAGAACCCGAACCGCACCGCGTTGCGCACCTGTGGCGAATTACCCAGCCGCAGGGCGGTTTCCAATATCGCGGCCACCCCCGAACCGTTGTCGTTGATGCCCGGCCCATCGGGCACGCTGTCCAGGTGCGCGCCCGCCATGACGACGTTGGTCGTCGACCCCGTCTTGGTCTGCGCGATCACGTTGCGGGCCTTGAAGCTCTGCACGCTCGCCCTCAGCTTGATGGTGGCCGCCCCCGGCTGGGCGCGCAGTTGCACGCCGACGGACTTGGTCACGCTCACCACCGGGATCTTGACGTTCGTGTCCGGCCCCAGCGTGCCGCCCATCTGTTGCTCGTCGACGTTGTCGGCGACGATCATCGCGGCCGCACCGCGCTGCGCCGCGACGTCCTCCTTCTGAGCGAACGGACACGTGCCGCGGTCCACCAGGACCACGGCCCCCTGCACCGGGAGGTTGCCGTAATCCGAGGCCGCGCAACCGGGGCCGTTGTTTGCAAGGATGGCGACTAGCGGCCCGCTCACCCCGTCCGGTGGGGTGCCGAGGCTGAAGTCGAGCGCGTGTGCCTCGACCGGCCTGCCACCTACCGTCACCTCCGGCTTGTCCCCGTGGAACACCCGCGCGGAGAATTCGGGGGTCTGCACATCGAAGCCACTGCCGCGCAACGTGTTTACGATGTAGTCGACGCTCGCCTCGTAACCGGGGGTGCCCACCGCCCGGGTGCCATTGTTGGCGTTGGCAATGTCCTGGAGCTTTGCCAGGTGGGCCATCATCGCGTCGGCCGTGACTTTGTCATGCAGCGCGCCGGCGAACTTGGCCGCGTCGGGGTTCCCGGTCGCTTGCTGGGCGTTGGTCGACCGGTGGAAGCAGCCGGTCGACAATGCGGTCATGGCGACCACAACGAGCGCCGCCGGGATCGTCGTGAATTTGTTCACCATCGCGCCCCAGGTTAGACCGCGCCACGAGCGGCCGGGATCAGGACACGGCGGTATCAGACATAGAGCGCATTGAACGGCGCAAAGGGAATGTTGCGCACCACAAACCAAGCCGCGACCAGCGTCAGCGTCACCGCCGCGGACCAGCGAGCGTGCTGCCAGCTCCGGACCCGTCTGCCCGCCACCCGTCCATAGGTCCAGGCAAGGTACGCCCATACCAACAGCACGACGGCCGCCAGGCCCAATGCGTTGAACCGGGCGGCCGCCATGACGTTGCCGTGCATCAGGGAATACAGCATGCGCAGGCTGCCGCATCCCGGGCAGTCGATCCCCAACAGCGCCTTGGTGGGACACACCGGCAGCGGACCGTTGGGAGTGGTCGGGTCACCCGCCCAGATGGCGGCGCACATCAATGTCGTGGATGCGGCCACCACCAGTGGCGCTCCCAGACTCAGCGGCGCCGCCCCTTGACGGGTCACCATGGTCGCGAACCGGGCTCAGAACATCGCGGCGAGCGCCGCATTGGTGTTCGTGTTGAGCGCGCCGACCGCCATCAGGATGCCGTAGATGATGCCCACGACGACACCGATGACCGCCGACCAGATCACCCATTTCTTCGCGCTGTCGGCGGATGCCTGCGCCTCGGCATAACGGCCCTGCGCCCAGAGACCGTTGACTTGGCTGGACTTGACGATCGCCACGATCCCGAAGGGGAGGCAGCAGAACAGGGTCACCAGGATGGACCACACCAAATAGTTATTCGGCGCTTGCCCGGCGGGCTGCTGTGGCGGGTAACCAGGCGGCGGAGGGGGCGGTGCCGGCGGTTGTGTCATGAATTCTCCAGTCCCGAGAAGTTAGCTGGCGTAAAGCGGTGCTAACCATACCCGAGCACAGTCGCGGCGGCACTAGCAATTTGAAAATCCCCTTTGAGACGCGCTGACGTGCGGCGCGACCGTCCCCCCGCGTTCAGCCTCCGTTCTCCTGCCGGCCCATCACGAAAAAGATTGGCAAGAAAACGGTTTCGAAAGCGCGCGTTACCGCCCTTTGCGCTGCGGTCTTGAGAAAGATGCCGAGACAGACAATTGCCAGCGGAATGTGTTGCTTTGTCTGGACATATCCCTACGATCCCTACTTAGCGGAAGTATGTTTCTCCGGTGAGCGACGCCGGTTCCACAACCGCTTAGGAGTCAGAGGATGTCCCATCTCAGCAACGCGTTGCGGGTCGCCACGGCCGCGGCGTCCGCGTGCGGTTGCGCCTTAGCGGGCACTGCCACCGCGACCGCGGATCCCGCGAACACCGTTGGCTCGTCGGACATCAACACGCTTGCGGCATCGCTGTCGAAGGGCTATGGGCTGAACAACTGCACCGCCCAGAACATCACGACCGGCGAACTGGCGTCGCTCACCTGCGGGCAGAGTCCCGACCCGAGCGGCCCGGTCCAGGCCAGGTACATCCTGTTCAACAACGGCGAAAACCTGGTCGGCTCGTTCAAGGCCAGCATCAAAGACGACGTGCTGGGCACCTGTGGGGACAGCGGTCAATCCCCCACCAGTTGGCACCAGGGCAGCAACAGCAGCAATGCCGGACAGGTCGCGTGTGGGACATATCAGAACGCCGCCGAGATCATCTGGACCTCGGACGCCAAGAACATCTTGAGCTACATCCGCGGGTCCAACACCGACGCCGCCGCGCTGTACCAGTGGTGGCGCGCCAACGGCTGACTTCGCAATTGGGGGGCAACGGGTTTCGGCATCACCCATCCAACAACCATAGGGAGTCAACAAAAATGTCACACCTCAACACCGCGCTGCGTGCCCTGTCGGCGGCAGCGCTAACCGGCGGTTTGGCTTTCGCGGGAAGCGCCACCGCGGTCGCGGAACCCAACACCGGCACCGCCGCCGATATGAACACGCTGGCCGCCAACCTGTCGAAGGGCTACGGCCTGAACAACTGCAAGTCGCAGGAGTTGACCGAATCCGGTGAGCTGGCCGAGCTCCTGTGCGGGCAGAGCCCCGACCCAAGCGGACCCGGCTCCGGCGTCTACGCCCTCTTCTCCAACGGCACCAACTTGGCCTCCGCGTTCAGTTCCACCATCAAAGATGTGTCCCTGGCCGCGTGCGGGGACGCCGGGCAGTCACCGGGAACCTGGAAGCAGAACGGTCAGACGGGCGGCCAGATCGCCTGCGGCACCTACAAGAACTACGCGACGTTGACGTGGACCACCGACGCCAAGAACGTCCTGGGGCACCTCACCTCGTCCAACGCCGACGTCAACGCCCTCTACCAGTGGTGGCGCACGAACGGCTGACCGTCACCACCGCGCGGACATCAGTTCGGCTACGGCACGCATCCCGGCGGCATTGGGGTGCAACGGCGCCGCCCGGCCCGGTAGCGGCACACCGGGTCTGGTGGTCCACGGCTGCGGCGACCACGCATGGTGCTCCCGGCTGGCCCCCGCGGCGCCGACCACTTCGCAGCCGGTAGCCGTCGCCGCGTCGGCCGTGAGCCGTTCCAGCGTCGCGGCCACGTGGCGCCCGAGGTCGGCGTCCGGGTCCGAGAGCGGGGCGGCCGGCGTGCCCGCCGGCGGCAGGACGGTCAGGTAGTCGACGAAGAAGACTCGGGCCCGCGGTGCGCGATCGCGCACCGCGAGACCGACCCCGCACAACGACTCGAACACGGCGTCCAGGGCCTGATTCCGCGCATCCCGGTCCAGCAGTGCGGAAATGCGCGGACCGAGCAGCGGCAGGCGCCGGACGGCTCGCGGCAAGGAGGCGGCCATCAGCAGCGGGATGTAGCCGACGTCGTTGCCGCCGATCGTGATGGTCACCAGGCTTTCCGAGCCGTTCAGCGCGGTGATCTGGGGCGGCGCGCCGCGCTGGTGGTCGGCGAGCACGTGGGCGGTGGTCGCGCCGGAAAAGGTGACGTCTACCAGATCGAGGTCGCATCGCTGCGCGACCAGGTGCGCATAGTTGCGCGCCGACCGGCCGGAGCCCCAGGGAGCCCCGGTGGCGCGGGGCCCGATGCCGGGACCGGCGGCCATTGAACTGCCCAGCGCGACATAGCGTTTCATCGTTCGGGGCTGGATGCCTGTGCCCAGAAGCGCTTGGGAATCCGCCCCGCCCGGCGGGCCAGATAGCCGGCGGTGACGGCGGCGGCCATCGCGGCCGCCATCGTCGCCGGATCTGCGGCGCGGGTCACCGCGGTGGCCAAAAGCACTGCGTCGCAACCCAACTCCATCGCCAGCGCGGCGTCGCTGGCGGTGCCGATGCCGGCGTCGAGCACCACCGGAACGCCGGCCCGGGCGACGATCATCTCGATGTTGTGCGGATTGGTGATGCCAAGGCCGGTGCCGATCGGCGAACCCAGCGGCATCACCGCCGCGCATCCGGCGTCTTCGAGCCGACGCGCCAACACCGGGTCGTCATTGGTGTAGGGCAGTACGACGAACCCGTGGTCGACCAATTGCTCTGCGGCCCTGATCAATTCGACAGCATCGGGCAACAGCGTGCGTTCGTCGGCGATCACCTCCAGTTTGACCCAATTGGTGTTCAGCGCCTCACGCGCCAGCTGCGCGGTGAGCACCGCCTCGGCCGCGCTGCGGCACCCCGCGGTATTGGGCAGCGGCGTGATGCCGAGCCGGTTGAGCAGGTCCAGCAGACCCGTCCCGCCCTCCGCGTCGACGCGCCGCATCGCGACGGTGGTCAACTCGGTGCCCGACGCGACCAGCGCCTCCTCCAGCGCGGCCAGGCTGGTCGCTCCCCCGGTGCCCATGATGAGCCGCGAGGCGAAGCTGCGATCGCCGATCGTGAGCTTCAATTCAGCCACCCTGCACCGCCGTCACAACCTCGAGTCGCGCACCGTCGAAAAGCGTTGTCGTCCAATTGGATCGCGGCAGCACGGCGTCGCCCATAGCCACCGCGACGCCCCGCTCCGGATAGCCGAGCGACTGCAGCAGCGCGCCCACCGTCGTCTGCTCGTCGACATCGACCTGCTGCTCGTTGACCACCACGATCATGACGGCGCTCCGACCGGGGCCAGTTGAGAGACGATCTGTTCCGCGGTCCACGGCGCCAACAGGAACCCGGATCGGCCGTGGCCGCCGGCCACCAGGGTTCGCTCATCCAGCCGTTGCACCAGGGGCAGGTTGTCCGGTGTCCCCGGGCGTAGCCCGGCGGCACACTCGGCCAGCTCGTACTCGCCGAGCGCGGGCAACACCGCACACGCGTCGTCGAGCAGGTCCCGCACTCCGGAGACCACCGGCGCAGTGTCGCGCCCGTGTTCGTACTGGGTGGCGCCGACGACCACCCCGTCCGCACGTGGAACCAGGTACACCTGCCGCCCGTGCACGCGGGCCCGAATGACGCGCTGCGGCACCGGCATACACCCCCGGCGCCAACGCAGGCGCAGCACCTCCCCCTTGACCGGGCGCACCGGCAGGCCGGGCCACAGCGCGGGAGCGTCGATGCCATTGGCGATCACGACCGCGTCGCCGTCGACCGTCAGGTCGTGCGCCGGCGGCGCCCATCGCACCCCCAGGCGCTCGCATTCCGCGGTCAGGGCGTCCAGCACCGCGCGGTTGTCCACCGCCAGCTCGGTGGGGGCCCGAAAGCCGTGCCGGATGCCTTGCGCCAGCAGCGGTTCGGTGTCCCGGGCGGCCGACTCCCATACCACCGGGTGCCCCTGCGCGGACAGCCAGTCGGCGACGGTGCGCAGGTCCGCGACGTCGGCCCGGTCGACGGCGACCACCAGCGACTCGCGGGCGGTGACCACCTGCGGCGGCAGGCCGTCGAGGAAGCCGCCCTCGCGCCACAGCCGCAGCGACTCCAGCCCCAGCTGCAGCAGCCGCTCCTCACCGGGCCAGCCCTCGCTGTGCGGGGCCAGCATGCCGCCGGCGACCCACGACGCGCCCTTGTCGGAAGTGCGGTGCACCCGGACCGACCAGCCGGCCTGCGCGGCGCGGCGCGCCACCGCCAGCCCGATGACGCCGCCGCCGATGACCGCCAACGACCCAAGGTCTGATGGCATCCCGTCCATTCTGGGGCCCTCCCTTCGCCGGCATCACCCGGATCAGGTGTGACGGTAAGGGCAGGCGCGCCCATTCTCAGACCCCGTTCCCGGGACTCCCGTGTCTGCAAGTTCTTCGGCTTCCACGCTAGCGCGCTAGCGTCGCGGTGTGCATCAGCGAGTTATCCGCCTGGCGGCCGCGCGGTTATATCTGTGCACCGACGCGCGCCGGGAGCGCGGCGATTTGGCCGAGTTCGCCGACGCCGCGCTGGCCGGCGGGGTCGACATCATCCAGCTGCGCGACAAGGGGTCGCCCGGTGAGCAGCGGTTCGGGGCCCTCGAGGCGCGCGACGAGCTGGCGGCGTGCGAGATCCTGGCCGACGCGGCCCGCCGGCACGGCGCCCTGTTCGCGGTCAATGACCGCGCGGACATCGCCCGGGTCGCGGGTGCCGACGTGCTGCACCTGGGGCAGGGCGACCTGCCGCTGGAGGCGGCCCGCGAAATCGTCGGCCCCGACACGCTGCTCGGCCTGTCCAGCCATGACTCCGGCCAGGCCGCCGCGGCTAGTTCTCCGGGGCGGGCCGGGCCCGACTACTTCTGCGTCGGCCCCTGCTGGCCCACCCCGACCAAACCGGGCCGCGAGGCGCCGGGCCTGGGGCTGGTGCGGGCGGTCGCCAATCTCGGCGGCGCGAAGCCCTGGTTCGCGATCGGCGGCATCGACGAGCGGCGACTGCCCGAGGTGCTCGAAGCCGGCGCCCGGCGGATCGTGGTGGTGCGTGCGATCACGGCGGCCGCCGACCCGCGGGCCGCGGCGCGGCGGCTCAGTTCGGCGCTTGCAGCAGCGAGCTGATGCGCCGACTGAGGTGCGACGGCTCCTCGTCGGCGTCCCCCGGCATGCACCAGACGAAGACGCCGTCCTCGATCTCGATGGTGCGGGGCAGGTGCCGCCGTCGTTCGTCGGCGTGGCCCAGCGGCACCAGCGCCGTGGCCGTGCGCAGCCGGTGCCAGCTCGCCGCGAAGCCGGGATGCAGCGGCAGCTCGGCCACCTCGTCCTCGGCGACCCAGCGCATCTCGGCGCTTTCCCCGTTGGGCACGGTGTGCAACAACTCGGCCGCGTCGGCGACCACGGTGGTGTAGGTCCAACGCGCGCCGCCGAGCCCGCCGACCTCGGCCGTGACCACCGTCGACCGCACGGTCAGCAGCTCGCCGTGCAGGCCGGCCTCCTCGTGCGCTTCGCGGACCGCGGTCTCCTCCGGGGTCTCGTGGCTGTCGCGGGCACCGCCCGGCAGGCCCCAGGTTCCGCCCTGATGGCTCCACACCGCGCGGTGCTGCAGCAACACCGCGGGGGTGCCGTCCGGCCGCGGCGCCCGCAGCAGCAGACCGGCCGCGCCGTAGCGTCCCCAGTAATGGGCGCCGCTGTGGGAGACCACCCAACCGTCACCGTCGCCCTGCACGAGTTCAGGATATGCACGTGATCGCCTGGTCAATTGGTCTGCCTCCACCCATCCGCCGCAACATTCTCTTAGAATTCGCTTATAGAGGTTCGTGCATCGTTCCAGTGGCCGCGAAAGATGAGGGCTGATAACACGTGACGGTTGAGCTGGCGCACCCGTCGACAGAGCCGCAGGGGTCGCGGTCGCCGGCCGAACCAGCCCATCCGCGCTGGTGGTTCATCTCCACCACGCCGGGCCGCATCCTGACCATCGGGATCGTTCTGGCGGTGCTCGGCGGTATCTGCGCCTTCGCCACCTCGACCACCATCAACCACCGGCAGCAGGTGCTGACCACGGTCCTCAACCACACCGAGCCGCTGTCGTTCGCCGCCGGGCGGCTGTACACCACCCTGTCGGTGGCCGACGCTGCTGCGGCCACCGCGTTCATCGCCGAAGCCGAGCCGCCGCCCGTCCGGCAGCGCTACGAGCAGGCCATCACCGACGCGTCGGTCGCGGTGACCCGGGCATCGAGCGGGCTCACCGACGAACCGCTGGTGCAGCTGCTGGGCCGGATCAACGCCGAACTGGCCGTCTACACCGGCCTGATCGAAATCGCGCGCACCAACAATCGCGAGGGCAACCCCGTCGGGTCGTCGTACCTGTCGGAGGCCTCGGGCCTGATGCAGTCGACGATCCTGCCGGACGCGGCGCAGCTGTATCAGGCCACGTCGGAACGGGTGGACGCGGAAACCACCGCGTCCACGCAGATTCCGGCGCCGGTCATCCTGGTGGTCAGCGCCACCGCGGTGTTCGGCGCCTTCGCCCACCGATGGCTGGCCAGGCGCACCCGGCGCCGAATCAACCCCGGCCTGGTCGTGGGGGGCCTCGCTATCCTCGTCATGGTGGTATGGGTCGGAACAGCGCTGACCATCTCCACGGCCGCCAGCCGTAGCGCCAAGAACACGGCCGCCGATTCGCTGCGGATCGTGACCAACGTCGCGATCACCGCGCAGCAGGCGCGGGCCGACGAGACGCTATCGCTGATCCGCCGCGGGGACGAGGAGAAGCGCAAGCAGTCGTTCTATCAGCGAATCGACTCCATGCACCAACAGCTGGACCAGTACATGGTCCGAAGCGACGCCGTCGACAAACCCGACCTGGAAGGCGCCGACCAGCTGCTGTTGCGCTGGCGGCAGGCGAACGACCGGATCAACTCCTATATCTCGGTGGGCAACTACCGGGCGGCCACGCAGGTGGCCCTGGGCAGCAGCGAGGACGACTCCACCCCGGCGTTCGACAAGCTCGAGGACGAGTTGGGCAAGGCCATCGCCCAGAGCCGCACCCACCTGCGCAACGACGTCCTCAACGCGCGCAGCGGGCTGTCCGGCGCCCAGGTCGGCGGCGTGGTGCTCAGCCTCGGGGCCGCCATCGCCGTGGCGCTGGGCCTGTGGCCGCGGCTCAGAGAGTACCGATGAGGACGCGGCTGGCCCGGGCGGGCGCCGTCCTCGCGACGGCGGCCGTGCTGGCCGGATGCGGGCACACCGAATCGCTCACGGTGGCCAACGTGCCGACGCTGCCGCCGCCCACCCCGGTCGGCATGCAACAGCTGCCGCCGGAGCCGCCGCTGCCGGCGGACGACCCGGCCCAGGGCTGCGACCTGACGGCGAGCCTGCGGCCCTTCCCCACCAAGGCCCAGGCCGACGCCGCGGTCGCCGACATCCGGGCCCGCGGCCGGCTGATCGTCGGGCTCGACATCGGCAGCAACCTGTTCAGCTTCCGCGACCCGATCACCGGCGAGATCACCGGTTTCGACGTCGACATCGCCGGTGAGATCGCGCGCGACATCTTCGGTGCCCCGTCGCACGTCGAATACCGCATCCTGTCGTCCGACGAGCGCGTCACCGCGCTGCAGAGCTCCGAGGTCGACGTGGTGGTCAAGACCATGACGATCACCTGCGAGCGGCGCAAGCAGGTGAGCTTCTCGACGGTCTACCTCGACGCCAACCAGCGCATCCTGGCCCCGCGCGATTCGCCCATCACCAAGGTGGGCGACCTGTCCGGCAAACGGGTCTGCGTGGCGAAGGGCACGACCTCGCTGCACCGGATCCGCCAGATCGACCCGCCCCCGATCGTCGTGTCGGTGGTCAACTGGGCCGACTGCCTGGTGGCGATGCAGCAGCGCGAGATCGACGCCGTCAGCACCGACGACTCGATCCTGGCCGGGCTGGTCGAAGAGGACCCCTACCTGCACATCGTCGGGCCGAACATGGCGACCCAGCCCTACGGCATCGGGGTCAACCTCACCAACACGCCACTGGTGCGGTTCGTCAACGGCACGCTGGAGCGGATCCGGCGGGACGGCACGTGGAACACGTTGTACCGCAAGTGGTTAACGGTGCTGGGGCCGGCACCTGCCCCACCCACGCCGAGGTACCTGGACTGATGACCGAGTCAGAGAACACCGAACAGCCGGAATCCGGTTCCGAAGACGTGAGCCCGGGCACCCAACCGCCGGACACGCAGGGCGGCGGCCCGACGACGGGGCGCATCCAGGCCACCCAGGCGCTGTTTCGTCCCGATTTCGACGACGATGACGACGACTTTCCGCACATCTCGCTCGGCACCCCGGACAGCGAGCCGCAAGACCGGGTGACGATCGGCACTCGGGTGCTCCCGCCGGTCAGGCACCTCGGCGGCGGACTGGTCGAGATCCCCCGGGTCCGCGACATCGACCCGCTTGAGGCCCTGATGACCAGCCCGGTGGTGCCGGAGGCCAAGCGGTTCTGCTGGAACTGCGGAAAGCCGGTCGGCCGGTCCAGCAAGGAGGGCAAGGGAACATCGGAGGGCTGGTGCCCCGCCTGCGGCAGTGCGTATTCGTTTCTGCCACAACTGAATCCTGGAGAAATCGTCGCCCACCAGTATGAGGTGAAGGGCTGCATCGCGCACGGCGGCCTGGGGTGGGTGTATCTCGCGGTCGACCACAACGTCAACGACCGCCCGGTGGTCCTCAAGGGCTTGGTGCACTCCGGTGACGCCGAGGCGCAGGCGATCGCGATGGCCGAACGGCAGTTCCTCGCCGAGGTGGTGCACCCGCAGATCGTGCAGATCTTCAACTTCGTCGAGCACAAGGACCGGAACGGCAACCCGGTCGGCTACATCGTCATGGAGTACATCGGCGGGCAGCCCCTCAAACACGGCAAGGACAAGAAGCTGCCGGTCGCCGAGGCCATCGCCTACCTGCTGGAGATCCTGCCCGCGCTGACCTATCTGCATTCCATCGGCTTGGTCTACAACGACCTCAAGCCGGAGAACATCATGCTCACCGAGGAGCAACTCAAGCTGATCGACCTGGGCGCGGTGTCGCGGGTCAATTCCTTCGGCTACCTCTACGGCACCCCGGGCTTCCAGGCGCCCGAGATCGTGCGGACCGGCCCGACGATCGTGTCCGACATCTACACCGTGGGGCGCACCCTCGCCGCGCTCACGGTGAACCTGCCGACCCGCAACGGCCGCTACGTCGACGGCCTGCCCGAAGACGATCCCGTGCTGACCACCTACGACTCGTTCCGCCGGTTGCTGCGCCGGGCCACCGATCCCGACCCGCGGCGCCGGTTCGGCAGCACCGAGGAGATGTCAGCCCAGCTGATGGGCGTGCTGCGCGAGGTTGTCGCCCAGGACACCGGGATACCGCGGCCCGGCCTGTCGACGGTCTTCAGCCCCAGCCGCTCGACGTTCGGGGTGGACCTGCTGGTCGCGCACACCGATGTCTACCTGGACGGCCAGGTCCATTCGGAGCGGCTGACGGCCCGCGAGATCGTGACCGCGCTGCAGGTGCCGCTGGTCGATCCGGCCGACGTCGCCGCTTCCGTCCTGCAGGCGACGGTGCTCTCCCAGCCGGTCCAGACCCTGGACTCGTTGCGCGCGGCCCGGCACGGCACGCTGGACGCCGACGGCGTCGAGGTCTCCGAGTCGATCGAATTGCCGCTGATGGAGGTCCGCGCGCTGCTGGACCTGGGTGACGTGGCCAAGGCCACCAGGAAGCTGGACGACCTGGCCGATCGGGCGGGCTGGCAATGGCGATTGGTCTGGTACAAGGCCGTAGCCGACCTCCTTACCGGCGACTATGACTCCGCCACAACACATTTCACCGAGGTGCTGGACACCTTCCCCGGTGAGCTGGCGCCGAAACTGGCGTTGGCCGCGACGGCCGAGCTGGCCGGCGACGTCGACGTGCAGAAGTATTACCAAACGGTGTGGAAGACCAACGACGGGGTGATCTCGGCGGCTTTCGGGCTGGCCCGATGGCTTTCCACCGAGGGTGACCGAGCCGCCGCGGTGCGCACCCTGGACGAGGTGCCGCCCACCTCAAGGCATTTCACCACCGCGCGCCTCACCAGTGCAGTCACCTTGCTGTCCGGGCGGACGAAGAGCGAGATCAGCGAGGAGGACATCCGCGACGCCGCCCGGCGCGTGGAGGCGCTGCCGCCCACCGAACCGCGCGTGCTGCAGATCCGCGCGCTGGTGCTGGGCTGCGCGATGGACTGGCTGGACGACAACGAAGCCAGCACCAACCACATCCTCGGCTTCCCGTTCACCGAGCACGGGCTGCGGCTGGGCGTCGAGGCGGCGCTGCGCAACCTGGCCCGGGTGGCGCCCACCCAGCGCCACCGCTACGCGCTGGTGGACATGGCGAACAGAGTGCGGCCCACGAGCACGTTCTGATTGCGTCGCTCTCCCCCAACCGTTCTCCCCTGGCGTCGAGTGCGCGTCCAGGGCTTTGTGTGTGCATCGAGGGCGTGAAAATCGCCTAGATCCCACCGTGAGCGCACACTCAAAGCCGTGAACGCACACTCGATGCGGCCAATGCGGCCTTAACGCGGCGCACGATGGTGGCGGGCCGGTCCTCCGCGACGACCCGGACAATGATCCACCCCATCTGCTCGAGCATCTCAAGACGCCGAACGTCCTTGACGTATTGCCTTCTGTCCGTGCGGTGTTGGTCGCCGTCGTACTCGACGGCGACCATTTGGTCCTCCCAGCCAAGGTCAAGGTAGGCGAGGGGCATTCCGTCCACACCCAACACCGGGATCTGGGTGTGCGGCCGTGTGAGCCCGGCATCGATCAGGAGCAGGCGCAGGTAGCTCTCCCTGGGCGACTGGGCGCCGGCGTCGACCAATTCCAGCGCGGTCTCGAGTCGCCGCAGGCCGGGTGAGCCTGGATGGCACTTGGCGATGCGCTGCACGTCGTCGACCTTGAAGCCCGTTGCCCGCGCCAGCGCGTCGAGCCGCACCACGGCCGAGCGCACGGCCCCACGCCGGCCGATATCGAAAGCGGTGCGCTCGGGTGTGGTGACCGCATAGCCGCCCACGATCTGCGTCTCGCCGTCCAGCAGCGCGTCGCGCCGCGTCAGTACACCGCGGGGAGGACGGGCGTTGGCGTGATTCAGCTCGACGGGCACGTCGTCGGGAATCCATTCGGCGCCATGCAATCTGGCGGCCGCTGCGCCCACTATCGTCGCCGTCCGCCCAGACCACAGCCAAGCCGCCGAGATCCGCCGCTCGAGCGACAGCTGGGCATCGTTGGGCACGTAGACGTTCGGGAAGACGGCACGATAACGCGTCCGCAGTTGATGGCGGCTCAACGCGCCCGACGTCAATGCCTCGCTGCCGACAAACGGTTCCCCGGTTTCCATGCCGGAACGGTCGCACATCGACTACCCTCCGCGACTCCCGCTATGCACAGGGCAGTCGAGTGTGCACCAAGGGCGCTGCGCGTGCGCCCATGGCGGAAATCCGGGAATCTTCCCACCGTGAGCGCACACTCAAAGCCGTGAACGCACACACAGCGAAAGCGGAGACCGCTTGGAGCCCTTACCCGCTTAGCCCGCTCACGCACTCGCGGGCGATGGCGAGTTCTTCGTTGGTCGGGATCACCAGCACGGCGATCGGCGACGCCTCGGCGGAGATCTGCCGGGCGCCCTTGCCGCCGCCGAGGTTGCGGCGTTCGTCGAGCACGATGCCCAACTCCTCCAGCCCGGCCACCGCGTCGCGGCGCACCGCCGCGTCGTTTTCCCCGATCCCGGCGGTGAAGGTGATGGCATCGGTGTGTCCGAGCACCGCCAGGTAGGCGCCGATGTACTTGCGCAGCCGGTGAGTGAACACGCTGTAGGCCAATTGGGCCGCGCCGTCGCCCGATTCGATCATGGTGCGCAGTCGGCGGAAGTCGCGCTCGCCGGACAGGCCGAGCATCCCCGACCGCTGGTTGAGCATCGACTCGACCTCGTCGACGCCCATCTTCGCGGTGTGGCAGAGATAACTGACGATGCTCGGGTCGATGTCACCGCTGCGGGTGCCCATCACCAGGCCCTCGAGCGGCGTCAGGCCCATCGACGTGTCGAGGGGCCGGGTGCCGGCGATCGCGGAGGCGGAGCAGCCGTTACCCAGATGCAGCACAATCTGTTTCAGGCCGCGCAGGGGCCGGCCCAAGAAGGCGGCGGCCTGCTCGCTGACATACCGGTGCGACGTGCCATGAAACCCATAGCGGCGGATCCGCCAGCGCTCGGCCAGGCCGCGGTCGATGGCATAGGTCGCGGCCGCGGGCGGCATGTCATGGAAGAACGCCGTGTCGAAGACCGCGATGTGCGGAATGTCCGGAAGCAGCTTGCGCGCCACCTCGATTCCTTTGACCGCGGGGGGATTGTGCAGCGGTGCCAGTTCCGATAATTCGTCCAGCTTGTCGAGCACCGCGTCGTCCACCGGTGTGGGCTTATAGAACGTCTGGCCGCCGTGCACGACCCGGTGGCCCACCGCCACCAAACCGCAATCGCGTAGGTCGATGCCCTGCTCCGACAGCGCGTGGAACGCTTGCCGCAGCGCCGTGTCGTGGTCGCGAACCGGGGACGAATCCTCCCCGATCCGTTCGACGTTGCCCGTCGCCCGGGCCTTGCCGGAGTCGGGTTCGACCAACTGGTATTTCAGCGAGGACGAGCCGGAGTTGATCACCAGCACAGTCCGGTTGGCGTTAACCACGGGCACCCTGCGCCTGAATCGCGGTGATGGCAACCGTGTTGACGATGTCTTCGACCAACGCACCCCTGGACAAATCGTTCACCGGCTTGCGTAACCCCTGCAGCACCGGCCCTATCGCGATCGCCCCCGCACTGCGCTGCACCGCCTTGTAGGTGTTATTTCCGGTGTTGAGGTCGGGAAAGATCAGCACGGTGGCGCGGCCGGCTACCGGCGAGTCGCCCAGCTTGGCGGCCGCGACCGACGGCTCGATCGCGGCGTCGTACTGGATCGGACCCTCGACGGGCAGGTCGGGCGCCCGGGAACGCACCAATTCCGTTGCTGCCCTGACCTTTTCCACATCGGCTCCGGCACCGGAGTCGCCGGTGGAATAGGACAACATGGCCACCCGCGGCTCGATGCCGAATTGCGCGGCGGTGCGCGACGAAGAGATGGCGATGTCGGCCAGCTGTTCCGGCGTCGGGTTGGGGACGATCGCACAGTCACCGTAGGCCAGCACCCGGTCGGGCAGGCACATGAAGAAAACGCTGGAGACGGTGGAGACGTCGGGGATGGTCTTGATGATTTCGAACGCCGGCCGAACGGTGTGCGCGGTGGTGTGGGCCGCGCCGGACACCATCCCGTCGACCATGCCGTTGTGCACCATCATGGTGCCGAAGTACGTGGCGTCGCACATGATCTCGCGGGCGTGCTCGACCGTGATCCCCTTTGCCTTGCGTAACTCGGCGTACTGGTCGGCGAACTGATAGCGCAATTCGCTGGTGCGCGGGTCGATCACCTTCGTGTCACCGAGGTCCACGCCGAGTTCCGCTGCACGTAAACGGATTCCGGCTTCATCGCCAAGGATCGTCAGGCCGGCGATCTGGCGCTGCAGCAGGCGGCCGGCCGACTTGAGGATACGGTCGTCGTCGCCTTCGGGAAGCACGATGCGCTTGCGATCCGCGCGAGCCAGCAGGTGCAGACGGTGGGTGAACATCTGCGGGGTGGTCACGGTCGGGATCGGAATAGCGAGCTGCGCCAACATGTCCGCGATATCGACGTAGCGGTCCATCAGCTGCAGCGCGGTGTCGATCTTGCGCTGCGAGGTGGCCGTCACCCGGCCGCGAGCCGATGCCGCGGCGCTGGCCGTGTCGTAGGTGCCCAGCGTGGTGGTGACGATGGGCAGCCGGAGCCGCAGGCCGGCCACCAGAGCGCTGATCGACGGATGCAGCTCGAACCCGCCGTTGAGGACCATGCACGACAGCGACGGAAAGCCTTCGGCCGCATGGGCGCTCGCGACCGCCAGCACCACGTCCGAGCGGTCGCCTGGGGTGATGACCGCGACCCCGTCTGACAGCCGCTCCAGCACGTGATCGGCGGTCATACCCGCGACCATCACGCCCAGCACTTCACGTCCCATCAGCGCGGTGTCACCGCTGACCAGCGTTCCGTTCACCGCCTTCTGCAGGTCTGAGACCGCGGGAGCGGGCAGCAACGGCTCGTTCGGCAGCACGTAACTCTGCGGGATGAACGCGTGCAACGCCTCCGCGACTGCGCTCACCTGCGACGGCTCACAGCGGTTGGCCACCACCGCCGCGGTGTGGGCGTGCTGGGCGGCCAACTCGTCCAGACACGCCTGCACGACATGCACGACATCCTCCGCGGTGCGCCCCTTGGCCCGCACCACCAGCAGCACCGGTGCGCCGAGGTTGACCGCGATACGGGCGTTGACGGAAAGCTCAGCGGGGCTGGCGACGTCCGTGTAGTCACTGCCGACGATCACCACCGCGTCGCACGCTTCGGCCATCGCGTGGTATCGGTCGACGATGTCGGCAAGCGCGGCGTCGCGATCGGCGTGCAACTCCTGATAGGTCACGCCCACGCACCGCTCGTAGGGCAGGCCGGAGGTGCTGTGCGCCAGCAGCAGCTCGAGGATGTAGTCGCGGTCTTCACCGAACCGGGTGATCGGCCGGAACACCCCGACCTTGGCCACGGTCGCGGCGAGGTGGTGCATGATTCCCAAAGCGATCGTTGACTTGCCGGTGTCCCCCTCGGGCGCGGCGATGTAGATCGCGGAGGGTTGGGAATCCGGCCGGGGGGCCTCGGGCACGCTGAACGCCTGCCCTATGAGGCCAGCCTGCGCAGCCTGGGCGCGAGGTCCTTCTCGAACAGCTCCAGGAAGCGACGCTGGTCGTGGCCGGGCGCGTGGAACACCAAGTGGTTCAGGCCCCATCCCACGTACTGGGCCACCTTCTCGACGGCCTCGTCGGGGTCCGACGCCACGATCCAGCGCTTGGCGACCTGCTCGATCGGCAGCGCGTCGGCCGCCTTCTCCATCTCGATCGGGTCGTCGATGCTGTGCTTCTGCTCGGCGGTCAACGACAGCGGCGCCCAGAACCGCGTGTTCTCCAGCGCCAGCTCGGGATCCGGGTCGTAGGAGATCTTGATCTCGATCATCTTGTCGACGTCTTCGACGTTGCGTTCCGCGGCGGCCGCTCCCTCCTTCACCGCCGGGATCAGCTTGTCCTTATACAGCTCTTCGCCCTTGCCGGACGTGCAGATGAAGCCGTCGCCCGCGCGACCGGCGTATTTGGCCACCGCCGGGCCGCCGGCGGCGATGTAGATGGGGACGCCACCCTCCGGCACGTCGTAGATCGAGGCGCCCTTGAGGCGGTAGTACTCGCCGTCGAAGTCGACGCGGTCACCGCGCCACAACTCCCGCATCAATCGCACCGATTCGCGTAGCCGGGCGAAGCGCTCCTTGAACTCCGGCCAGTCGCCCTCGTAGCCGGTGGCTATCTCGTTCAACGCCTCTCCGGTGCCGACGCCCAGGAAGATCCGGTTCGGGTACAGGCAGGCCATGGTGGCGAACGCCTGCGCGATCACCGCGGGGTTGTATCGGAACGTCGGGGTGAGCACCGAGGTGCCCAGCACGATCCGTTCGGTGCGCTCCCCGACCGCCGTCATCCAGGCCAGCGAGAACGGCGCATGCCCGCCCTCGTGCCGCCACGGCTGGAAATGGTCGCTGACGGTGGCGCTGTCCATGCCGTGGCCTTCGGCGGCCACGGCCAGTTCGACGAGCTCACGAGGTGCGAATTGTTCGGCGGACGCTTTGTATCCAAGTTTCAGTTCAGCCACGGGTCATTTCTACTCCTCGGGGCGAACGCTCCTAAACTCGCGGGCATGGGACCGGCGCCGACTCTCGTTCAAGTCACCGACACGGTGTACCTCGCTCAGGGCCACGCCGTGAACTGGACGGTGGTCGCCGACGACACCGGGGTGATGCTGATCGACGCCGGCTATCCCGGGGACCGCGACGACGTGCTCACCTCGCTGCGGGAGCTGGGCTACGACGCAGGCGACGTGCGCGCCATCCTGCTGACGCACGCGCACATCGACCACCTGGGCTCGGCGATCTGGTTCGCCAACACCTACGGCACGAATGTGTATTGCCACGCGGACGAAGTGGGGCACGCGAAGCGCGAGTACCTGGAGCAGGTCTCGATTTTCGATGTCGCACTTCGCATTTGGCGCCCCCGATGGGCGGTGTGGGGTCTGCACGTGGTGCGCAGCGGCGGCCTGATCCGCGACGGCATCCCGTCCACCCGGCCGCTGACCCCCGAGGTGGCCGCCGGTCTGCCGGGGCGCCCGATGGCCATTCCGACCCCGGGACACACCGGCGGGCATTGCTCGTATCTGGTCGACGGGGTGCTGGCCAGCGGCGACGCCCTGATCACCGGCCATCCGTTGCTGCGTCGCGGTGGGCCGCAGCTCCTGCCGGCGGTGTTCAGCCACAGCCAGGACGATTGCGTCCGCAGCCTGGCAGCGCTGGCCCTCCTGGAGACCGAGACGCTGGCGCCCGGCCACGGCGACCTGTGGCGCGGTCCGATCCGCGAAGCCACCGACCGGGCGACCGCGCTTGCCCGCGGGGGATGAGGTGGAAGCTCGCTGGCTCGCCATGGGCGAGGATGACCTACCCGCCGGTGAACGATGGCTGGCGCCGGCGGAGGCGGCCAGCCTGGCCGCGCTGCGGTTTACCAAGCGACGCACCGAATATCTGCTGCGGCGGCTGGTCGCCAAGCACGCCGTCGCCGCAGTGACCGGCCGGCCCACCGACCCGGCTGCCCTCGCCGGCATCGAGATCCGCAACGCGCCCAGCGGCGCCCCATACGTCTGCGTCGAGGGAACTACGCTCGGGTTGGAGGTGTCGATCACCGACCGCGCGGGTTGGGCGGTCTGCGTGGCGCGCCCGGCGGGCGAGGGCGCGGAGTCGCCGGTTGGCTGCGACCTGGAGCTGGTGGAGCCGCGCACACCCGGCTTCGTGCTCGACTTCCTCACCGCGGCCGAGCGAGAACACGTTGCCTCGCGCGCCGCCGGGGACGAGCGTGACATGGCCGCGAACCTGATCTGGTCGGCGAAAGAAAGTGCGCTCAAGGTGTTGCGCACCGGACTGCGCCGGGACACCCGTTCCCTGGAGGTGGCGCTGACTGCTCCGCGCGGTGACGGCTGGGGCGAGCTGACGGTGGGCGCCGCGGAGGGGGCGGTATTTCCCGGCTGGTGGCGGCGAGACGGTCGTTTCGTGCTCACGGTGGCCACAGAGGTCACAGCGGTGGCGGCCGAACCGCCTGTCGCCCTTGGCGATCCCGGCGTGCTGGCGGCGGCCCAACCGCGGCATTCTTGGCTCGACCGGCCGCTACAGGGTTGACATGCCCCGGTCTAGAGCGTCGACGAGGTAGGGCCGCAGCCCGCGGGCGGTTATGATGTGGTTGACCGAGCCGACCGCCAGCGCGCGCTCGACCGTGTGCACGCGATCGAACTCGTCGGCCACTTCGCTGAGCTTCTCGGCGTGCACCGCCGCCCTGAGCTCGGCGAGGTGGGCCCGTGCGCTCGCAGCATCGGAACCCATTGCGTCGCGGGCTGTTTCGGTGGCCTCGCGGACCCGGGGATCGGAATCGGTGCGCGCCTCCACGTCCCGGATGAAGACGGTGGCGGCGGCCGGCGCACCGCCGATCACGGAGGCGAATGAGCCCTCGACGGCGGCGATCTCCAGCCGGTCGTTGAGTTTCGTCGAGAACACCACGAAGGCGCCGCCGTGGTAGCGGGACACCACGACGAAGACGATCGGACCGCGGAAATTCGTCACCGCGCGGCCGATTTCGGCCCCGTACTCCAGTTGCCAGCGGCGCATGGACTCCGGCGAGCCGTCGAAACCGGACAGGTTCGCCAGCACGACGACCGGGCGGTTGCCGCTGGCCGCGTTGATGGCGCGGGCGAGCTTGCGGGACGACTGGGGAAACAGCGTCCCCGACGACCACGCGGTGGGGCCGCCCGCGGGCACGAATCCGCGACGGGGCACGGCGTGCGACTCGATTCCGAGCAGGCACACCGGGATTCCGCCGATGTGGGCGTCCCACACGATCGCCGTCTCCGCGCCGCGCCAATGGCTCCAGCGTTCCAGCGGCGCGGAGTCGGCGTCGGCCGCGGCCCGCATCACCGAGCGCATGTCGAACGGCTTCTTACGCTCCGGATTGTGGTCAGCGGAGAAGATTTCGCCAACCGTCGCCATGTCGCACCCGGAGTGCGGCGCGGATCGCACGTCACGGTCCACCGGGTCGGTGGTGGTGCGCCGGCGCGGCCACCGCTCGCCGGGCGGCACGTAGGTGTACTCGTAATGGCGCAGCAGGATGTCGCAAGCGTCGGCCAGCGTGGGAGCCCAATACTGCCCCTGGCCGTTGGGCCCCATGATGCGGTCGAAACCGCCGATACCGAAGTTGTCTTCGGCGGACACCCCGCCGGAAAAGTCCAGCGCCTGTTTACCGGTAAGCACCATCGCGCTGGCCGGCGTCATCACCAGGATGCCCCGCGTGTGCATCAGCATCGTCGACTCGCCGTTCCAGTACGGCTGGGCGCCCACGTTCACCCCGGTGACAATGATGTTCACCTCCCCGCCGGCCTGGGTGAACTCGATGAGGCGGCGCAGCACGGCGGCAATCCAGTCCATGTTCTCCGTGCCGCTGTCCATCGCGATCTTCGCCCCGGACGACAGCGCGAACCACTCGACCGGCGCCCGCATCCGCTCGGCCAGATCCAGCGCAGCGATGATGCGCCGGCACTCCGGCTCGGCCAGGTTGCCCAGCCCGCGGGTCGGATCGCCGAACAGCGCCACCCGGGACATGCCCTCCGGGATTTTCTCGGTGTCGTTGCCGAGCACGCCGACCACGATGTTGGCGCTGTTGTTTCCGTACGGCCGCGACACGGGCGCCAGGCTGCCCCGCTCGTCCAGGTCGTGTTCGACGAACCGCCCGGCGGGAAACCGTGAAACGGCACCGGGCGGAGGCGTAAGCATCCGCACGATCTCGTACGGATAGGGGGCACCAAAGCGATTGGCGCGCAATAGCTTCTGCTGATACGCCGTCAACGGGCGGACGGGTTGCTTGTCCGGCGGGCGTTCGCGTATCGTCATGCCCCCGTCTAAGCCCTCCAGGTCGAGCACGGCATCGCGACCGTCGGGGTAGCGCACACGCAGCACCACCTTCTCCAGCCCGGCGCCGACCGCCAGCGGCGCCAACGATCCGGCCAGTTCGTCCCACGCCCCGCGGGAAACCTCCCACGGGGGCCGCACGTAGAGCACCATCCGGTTGGTGGCCGGCCGGTTGCGCGCCTCGAACGTGGTCAGCGCCTCCTGCATCGCCGACAGTGCCAGCAGACCCATCAGCTCCAGGCGCGGGTATCGCACCGCGCCGCCCGCGGCCCGCACCGGCGTCAGGTCACGCACTTCGGCGAGCGCGAAAAGCCGGTGATCGGTGGGATTGTCGTGGGCCACCGCGTGGAACACGTACACGTCTTCGGCCGAGCGCAGCCGCCGCAGTTCGAAGTTCGCCAGCCGCCATAACTCGAGCCGCTTGGCCAACATCGGATGCAGATTGCGATAAAGCGCGTCCTCGACGAATTGACCGTCCCGCTGCCGGTAGGTCATGTGGTGGGTGCGGAAGCGCTCCGGCGCGGCCCCGTCGAGGGTTGTCACGGTCAGATCCAGGCGCCACAACAGGCGCCCGAAATGGCATCCGGCAAGCAGCTTTTCGGCTTCCGCGATGACGGTGTCGATATCCGCCGCCTCGCCGTGCCGCCACAGCTCCAAATCCACCACGACATGCCGATCGGGATCGGCCGTCCTCAACTGCCCGGCGATCGCCGCGGACAGCTCGGGCAGTTCCGCCCATGGCGCGTACGCGGTGACCAGGTGAATGTGCTTGTTCTCGAAGTCGTAGTCGGCGCTGCCCAACATCCAAGCGTCATGCTCACCGACGGACACGTTGCGCAGTCGCCGGATCCGGTAGAACCGGCGGATGTACACCTCCGCCAACACCCGATGCAGCCCCGGGTCGCGGCTGGAACGCCATCGCCGCAGCAGCTCGGCACGCAGCGGCTGCGCGCATGCGACGAGGCGGTCGATCCGGCGGGACCGGCCGGCGCCGTCGGGTTCGTCCCGCAGCCCATCGAGATCGCGCTGCACACGGGAGTACTCGTGGGTGATGGTCGCCGCCAGCAGCGGCTCGTCGAAGTAGTGGAACCGCACATCGCGAGCCAGGTCCGCGACGTTGCGCTGCCGACCCTGCATGGCCGCCAGCCGGTCAAGCCGGGACCGCATCTCGGGGTCGGCCACCTTCGCCAGCTCGGCGCGGTGGCGGAGCCGGCGCTCGAGGATGTCGGTCACCGCACCGGCCAGCTCGCCGACCCGGCGAAATGAGCGGAACATCCAGACAACGGCTTCCTCGAGCTCGGGCGTGCGTTCCAGCCCACGCACCCCGTACCGCGACAGGGCGCGCTCCAGCCGGCCCCGATACGAGTCGGGCAGACCGGCCCGGTCCGCGTCCAGCCACTGCAGGAACGACAGCAGGTACTCCCGGGTGCTGCCGTCGACGAGCGCCTCCTCCGGCTCGACCTCGCCACGCGGCCGGTACAGCGAACCGACGTCGGTGAACAGGTCCAGCAGGCTGTCCTCGCAGCGCAGCAGGTCGGTGTCGGTGGGGGTCGCGATCTCGCCCAGCCGGCGCTGCCGGGTCAGCATGGCCTGAACCGAGGTGGGATCCAGGTCGTAGCCGAGCAGATAGGAGCGCAGCGCGCCGTACACGCGCTCGCACGCCGGCGTTCCGGGTGGCTCCGCGACCCGCAGGCCGGTGAAGTCGACAGCGGCCGCGCCGACGCGCTGACGGGTGTCGGACGTCGCGATGCGGACCACCGGCGCTCCCGCTTCCACCTGCACGTTCGCGCCGGCTTCGACCGAGGCGACGGTGCCGGCGAACGGCGCCGTGAGAGTGGTTTCCATCTTCATGCTCTCCAGCACGGCGAGCCGGTCGCCCTCGACGACCTGGTCACCGGGCTCGACGAGGACCGACACCACGAACGCCGGCCCGGGGCTGCGCACCAGGCCCCCGTCGTCGCGCGACACGGTGTGCGCGACGCCGTCGATCTCGACGCGCAGGGTGGCACCTTCCACCACCGACAGCACCCGGTGCGCCACACCGCCGACCACCACCCGCCGCTCGTATCCGTCGCGGTCGGAGACCGTGACGTCCGCGGCGCCGGCGCCGGTGACGCGGTAGGTACGGACACCGGTGCGGTAAACGTCCACGATGTATCGCTGGCCCCGGTAACGCAGGCGGCATCGGTGTCCCACCTCTGCCGAGGTTTCGGCACCGCCGCGGGCGGCGCGGGCGTGGAACGCGGCCCGCTCGGCGGTCTCTTCAAGGTCGTACGACTCCACGGCGGCGACCAGCAGGGCGACCGGGTCCGGGGCGGGCAGGTGCGCCCCCTCCGCGGTCAGCCGGTCCAGCCAGTGGTTGTCGAAACACCCGTCGCGCACCTCCGGTCGATTGAGCAAACTCAGCAGGAACGAGCGGTTGGTGGTGCCGCCTTCCACCACGATCGTGGTGTCGAGCAGTGCACGACGCAGCCGGGCGAGGGCCTCGGTGCGATCACTTCCCCAGGCGACGATCTTGGCGATCATCGAGTCGAAGTCGGGCGGGATCCGGTCCCCTTCGCGCACGCCCGCGTCGACGCGGATGCCGTTGCCGGTCGGCAGGCGCAGGCAGGTCAACCGACCCGGCGCGGGGGTGAACGCCTCCTCGGGATCCTCGGCGCATACCCGGGCCTCGATCGCATGCCCGAACACCTGCGGCGGCGCGCCGACCAGCCGCCCGCCCCGAGCCACGTGGAGCTGCAGCTTCACCAGGTCCAGCCCGGTGGTCACCTCGGTCACCGGGTGCTCGACCTGCAGCCGGGTGTTGACCTCCATGAACAGGAAGTCCCCGGTGCCCGGGTCGACCAGGAACTCCACCGTGCCGGCGTTGCGGTAGCCCGCCGCCGCGGCCAGGCGTACCGCCGCTTCGCGGATCGCCCGCTCCCCGGCGGCGTCGAGCACCGTTGACGCCGATTCCTCCAGCACCTTCTGCCTGCGGCGCTGCAAGGTGCAGTCGCGGACCCCTGCCGCCCACACGGTGCCGTAGTGGTCGGCGATCACCTGCACTTCGACGTGACGGGCGGCCGGCACGAGCTTCTCCAGGAACACCGTCGGGTCACCGAACGCCAGCTGCGCCTCGGCCCGCGCCGAGGGCAGTGCCGCGGCGAGTTCGGCGGCGCTGTAAACCGTTCGGATCCCGCGGCCCCCTCCGCCGGCGGCCGCCTTGACCAGCAGCGGATAGCCGAGCCTGGTCGCGAGTGCGCTGGCGTGGGCCACGTCGTCGACCGGCCCGCCGCTCCAGCACACCACCGGGACGTCCACCTGCTCGGCAAGCCGTTTGGCGGCCACCTTGTCCCCGAGCCGCCGGATGGTGGCGCTGCGCGAGAGTGCGGCCGATGCCGTGTGGGTCGGGTGGGGATTCCTCGCCGAGCACGCGTCTTTCGCGCAGGCGTGCGAGGAGGCCGGCATCGTCTTCGTCGGGCCGGGCAGCGCCACCATCCGGCGGCTCGGGGACAAGGTGGCCGCCAAACGGCTTGCCGAGCAGGTGGACGTCCCGGTGGTGTGCTGGAGC
>NZ_LZSZ01000163.1:0-650 GCF_001665645.1 Mycobacterium sp. 852002-30065_SCH5024008
CGGGGCGGCCTATGTGCCGATCGACCCGGGCCTGCCCACAGCGCGGATCGGGTTCATGCTCACCGATGCCACGCCTGTCGCGGTACTCACCACGGCGGGTCTGCGCTCGCGGCTCGACGGGTACGACGGTCTGCGGGTGATTGATATTGATGACCCCGCCATCGATGTTCAACCCAGCACACCGTTGTCGGGTCCGGGCCCGGCGCTGGAGGGTCTGGCTCACATTATCTATACCTCGGGCACCACCGGGGTGCCCAAAGGCGTTGCTGTTACCCACCACAACGTGACCCAGCTGTTCGATTCGCTGGAGATTGGTGTGCGGTTGGGGCCGGGGCAGGTGTGGTCGCAGTGTCATTCGTATGCGTTTGACTTTTCGGTGTGGGAGATCTGGGGAGCGCTGTTTCATGGGGGCCGGTTGGTGGTGGTGCCCGAAGCGATAACCCACTCTGCCGAAGACTTCCACGCCTTGCTGATCAGCGAACAGGTCAGCGTGCTCACCCAGACTCCCTCAGCTGTGGGGGTGCTCTCGACAGACGGTTTGGGGGCGGCGGCGCTGGTGATCGGCGCCGAGGCGTGTCCGGCTGAGGTGGTGGAGCGGTGGGCGCCGGGACGGGTGATGCTCAATGAATACCTGTCTCTTATACACATCT
>NZ_LZSZ01000164.1:0-25866 GCF_001665645.1 Mycobacterium sp. 852002-30065_SCH5024008
AGATGTGTATAAGAGACAGATCGCCTGACGGCGGTGCTCGACGAGTCGGGCCGGCTCATGCGCGAGTACCCGGATCTCGCCGCCTTCGAGTGGGTGATCCGCGCCGAGGGCGTGGCCGACGTCGATTCGCGGCTCGCGGGTGGCGCGCGCTTTCAGGCATTCCGAGACATCATCGAGGGCGTCGTCGACGACGCCTACCGGCAGGGCGAACTCGCGCATCGGCCGGATCGGGACAGCGTCGTCGAAGCCGTCTACGCGCTCATCTACGGGTTGACCGAGCTGGCGGCCACGTCGCCGCCGCGGGGCTACCACGCCGCGCTGGACTCCGCCAAGAAAATGATCAGGGGAACGCTGTTCGCCCCGGGTGAGCCGGGATAGCCGCAGGCAGAGGACATGACGGGCCGACGCCGCCCTTGATACGATCAAGCGATTGATTATATAGTCGGGGCCACGAGAGGAAGCCTGGCCGTGACTGAAACCGTTGCCGTGACGTTCGACGTCGACGCGCTGCGACGCAAGTACGCCGAAGAGCGTGCGCGGCGATTGCGCCCGGACGGCATCGCGCAGTACGTGGAGATGGCGGGTGCGTTCGCCCGCTTCGCCGAAGACCCCTGGGCCGACGGGAAATTCGATCGCGAGCCGCTGACCGACGAGGTGGACGTCGCGGTCATCGGCGCCGGCTTCGGCGGGCTGTTGACGGGGGTGCGGCTGCGCCAGCTCGGCGTGGAGAGTGTGCGGCTGATCGACCGGGCGGCCGACGTGGGCGGCACCTGGTACTGGAACCGGTATCCCGGAATCGCCTGCGACGTCGAGTCGTACGTGTATATGCCGCTGCTGGAGGAGCTCGGCTACGTTCCCACCGAGAAATACGCCAAGGGACCGGAGATCTTCGCGCATTGCCAGCGCATCGCGCGGCACTACGACCTGTACCGCGACGCGTGCCTGCAGACCGACGTGCGTGAGATCCGCTGGAAAGCCGATGAATCACGGTGGATCATCCGCACCGACCGGGGCGATGAGATGCGGGCCCGGTTCGTGTCCATGGCCAACGGCTATCAGGCCAAACCCAAGCTGCCCGGCATCGAGGGCCTCGGGGCTTTTCGCGGTCACGCGTTTCATACCAGCCGGTGGGACTACGCCTACACCGGAGAGAACCTCGAGCGGCTCGCCGACAAGCGCCTGGGCATCATCGGTACCGGCGCCACGGCGATCCAGTGCGTCCCGCACCTCGCCCGGGCGGCGCAGCGGCTGTACGTCTTCCAGCGCACGCCGTCATCGGTGGACGTGCGGGCCAACCGCGCCACGGATTCGCAGTGGGCCAGCACATTACGGCCGGGCTGGCAGCGCGAACGCATCGAGAACTTCCAGATCCTGACGGCGGGCGGCCAGGCCGACGAGGACCTGGTCGCCGACGCCTGGACGAGCATTACGCGCAAGCTGCCGGTGATGCGCCATGACGGGGACGGGGCCGTGGACCCGGCGCAGCGCGGCCGCGACATCGAGATCGCGGATTTCGCCAAGATGGAGGAGATCCGGGCGCGGGTCGACGGCATCATCAGCGATCCGGCCACCGCGGAGGCACTCAAACCGTGGTACGGGTATTTCTGTAAACGGCCCTGCTTCCACGACGAGTATCTGCAGACCTTCAACCGCGACAACGTCACGCTGGTCGACACCCGCGGCCGCGGCGTGCAGCGCATCACCGAGTCCGGTGTGGTCGTCGACGGTGTGCCCTACGAGCTCGACTGCTTGATCTTCGCAACGGGTTTCGAGGTGGGCACCGACTACTGCCGGCGCACCGGCTTCGAGCTGATCGGCCGAGACGGCGTGTCGCTGACCGAGCACTGGCGCGACGGGGTGCGCACCTTTCAAGGCCTGTGTACGACGAACTTCCCGAATCTCTTCATCGAAAGCATCGCGCAGGCGGGCCTGACGGTGAACTTTCCCTACCTGCTGGACGTGCAGGCGACCCACGCGGCGTGGATCATCGCCTGGGCGCTCGAGCGCGGCGTCACCGAAGTCGAGGCGGCACCAGCCGCCGAATCCGCCTGGGTCCACACCGTTGTCACCCGGTCGGCCGCGAGCGCGGAGCGTGCCCAGACCTGCACCCCCGGCTACTACAACCGGGAGGGCAAGGCGGACAACAAGACTCGGCAGGGCAGTTTCTTCTTCGGCGCACCCACGGAGTACGCCGACATGCTGCACGCGTGGCGGGCCAGCGGTGGCCTGGATGGCTACCTGATACGCGGCGGCAAGGCCGGGCCGTGACCAGCCGGCAGGCCCGCTGGCGCTACGGCGTCGGCCGGCTGCGGGCGGCGACCCGGCGCCGGCGCCCACCGAAGGTGGCCATCATCGGCGCGGGCTTCGGAGGCCTCGGCGCCGCCGTCGCGCTACGCCAGGCCGGCATCGACGATTTGGTCATCATCGAGGGCGACGACGGTGTCGGGGGCACCTGGCGGCGCAACACCTATCCCGGCGCCGCGTGTGACGTGCAAAGCCACCTGTATTCGTTTTCGTTCGCCCCGAACAGATCCTGGAGCCGAACCTACGCACGGCAACCCGAGATCCTTGCCTACCTCGAATCCGTGGCCGACGACTTCGACCTGCGGCGCCACCTGATCTTACGGACTTACGTGCGGCACGCGAGATGGGACGAGGGTGGCCGCCAGTGGGAATTGCAACTGCAGCAAGCGAATAGCGACACCGTCACCACGTTGCGCGTCGATGTGGTGGTCAGCGCTGTCGGCCTGTTCGGCGCTCCCAGACTGCCAGACATCGAGGGCCTCACCGGCTACCGCGGCCACTTGATGCACACATCGGCGTGGGATCCGGGCGTGGACCTGTCCGGCCGTAAAGTCGCGGTGATCGGCACCGGCGCCAGCGCAGTGCAGGTGGTGCCCGAACTCGCTCGAATCACCTCCGGTGTCACCGTGTTTCAGCGAACGCCTCCCTGGATGGTACCCAAGGACGACCGTCCGTTCAGTGCTCGCGAGCTGGCGAGGTTTCGTCGACATCCGTGGGCGGCTCGCAGGGAACGGTGGCGAATCTGGAAGCAGTTCCACGACTTCGCCGGAAACGCCGTCGAAGACCCACAGGTGGCAAATCGATCACGGGTCGCGACATCGTTCTTGGAGCGCACCGTTTCCGACGAGCGGCTGCGCCGCGCGCTGACGCCCGACTATCCATTCCGCTGCAAGCGGGTGCTACTCGGCGACGACTACTATTTGGCGCTACAGAAGGACCACGTCGATCTGGTGACCGAATCGATCGCGCGAGTTACCGAGACGTCGATCGAGACCGTCAGCGGCAAATCGGTGGACGCCGACGCCATCGTGTGCGCCACCGGATTCCAGACCAGCCGCTACCTCGCCGGTATCGAGGTGATCGGACGAGGCGGCCAAAGCCTGCACGAGCGCTGGGGCGACGACCCGAGCGCCTACCTGGGCGTCGCGGTCAGCGGTTTCCCGAATTTCTTCATGCTCTACGGCCCCAACACCAACCAGGGCGGCAACTCGATCGTCTACATCCTGGAGGCCGCCGCGCGTCTGGTTGCCAGCGCGGTCAGCCGGGTGGCGCGCAAGGGCGGCTATGTGGACGTCCGCCTGAACGCCGAAAAGCGCTACAACGACCAGCTTTCCGCGGACCTGGAGCGCACCATATGGACCAGGTGCGACAGCTACTTCCGCTCGCCCACCGGCCGCATCGTCACCCAGTGGCCCTACACCGAGCTGGAGTACGCCCGCCGGACCTGGCGGCTCCGGCCGCGGGACTGGCTACTGGCCCAGACCGAAGTCGATGACCCCGCGGATCAGGCGGCCGGCGGCCAGGTCGGCATAGGCGTCGTTGATGTCGTCGAGCCGGTAGCGTTTGGTGATCATCTCGTCGAGGAGTAGCCGACCCGACTCGTACAGCGTGGCCAGCAGCGCGATGTCACTCTTGGGATTGCACGAGCCGAACACCGTGCCGCACAACGTCTTGTTCATCAGGATGAAATCTTGCAGGGCGACGGCGATCGAGGCCGTCGCGGGTGCCGGGAGCCCGGTCAGCACGCACGTGCCGCCCTTGCGGGTGAGCGCCAGCGCCGTCGCGACATCGGCCTCGCCGATCATGGTGGGGGAGACCACGACCGCATCCGCCATCACGCCGCGGGTCAGGTCGCGCACCAGCGCGAGCGCGTCGGTCGCCGTCGCGGCGACGTGGGTCGCGCCGAAAGTCATTGCGGAGGTGCGCTTGAAGTCGCTCACGTCGACCGCGATGATCCGCGCGGCGCCGCTGATGCGGGCGCCCTGAACGGCCGCGGTGCCGATCCCGCCGGTGCCGATCACCACCACCGTGTCCCCACCCCGCACCCCGGCACGCCGGGCCGACGAACCGTACCCGGTGGGCACCGCGCACGCCAGCAGGGCGGCGGGCACCAGCGGAAAGCCCGGGTCGATCTTGACCAGCGAATTCGCCGCCACGACAGTGTGTTCGGCGAACGCACCGATCTTGGACACGTGGCCGAGGTCGCGCCCGTCGACGGTGTGATGGCGAAAGGTGCCGTCCGTCGGCATGCCCGGCGCCAAGGTTCCCGACCCCGTGTCGCACAGGTACTCCATCCCCGAGGCGCACCAGCGGCACTGGCCGCAGACCGCGACGAAGGACGTCACGACGTGGTCGCCCGGCGCGAACCCGGCGACGCCCGCCCCGACATCGACGACCACACCGGAGCCCTCGTGCCCGCCGATCGTCGGCGACATGGCGGGTAATCCCAAGGCGCGCAGAGTTTCTGGCGGCGCGGCCAGCTTCCCCTGGCGGATGTGTTCGTCGGAGTGGCAGAGCCCGCAGGCGGCTAGCCGCACCAGCACCTCGCCCGCCCTCGGCGGGTCCAGCTCGAATTCCTCGACGGTCCACGGACGGCCGTACTCGTAGAGGATGGCCGCACGGCTTCGCATCGTCGTGCCGCCTTTCTGCCGGGGCCATTCGATGGCACAGATGTCCGAGCGGCGGACTCAACCGGTGGCGGCGGCCACCCTTGCGCGCTCGGTCATCGAGGCGATCACTCCGCCGTCGTTGAGGATGTCGGTGCCGGTCAGGTAGCCGGCCTTGTCACTGGCGCAGAAGGCGAGCAGCTCGGCCATCTCCTCGGGCTTGCCCCATCGCGGGACCGCGGCGTTGGTGACCATCGCGCCGGCGCCCGCCTGCTCCTCGAGCCGGCCCATCTCGGTGTCGACCGACCCCGGCGAGACCGAGAGGATGCGCAATCCGCGCGCGTTGAATCTCTCCGCCTGCGACTGGCTGTACCACTTCACGAAGCTCTTGCTGACGGCGTAGGCGATGCCGGACCTCGCCTCCTCGGGCACGATGTTGCAGGTTGTCAGCATGGCCTCCATGAAGGCGTCGGCGTCCTGCAGCGCAAGCGGGAATTGGTCCACCGGAACCATTTCCGCCGGGAGCAGGTGGGCCGCCATCGACGCCACGTTGACGATCACGGAGCCCTCGCCGGCCGCCGCGTAGAACGCCTCGTTGACGTTGAGCGTGCCGAGGGCATTCGTCCGCATGACATAGTCGGCGGCGCCCATGCTAGGGCTCACTCCCGCCGTGTGGATGACCGAGGCGAGCGTCCCGAGGTTGCCCGCAGTGCCGAACAGGTCGGCGACCGCCCCCCGGTCGGTGACGTCACAGTCGACGGCCGTGACGGTCATCCCGAGCCCTTCCAGCGTTGCGGCCGCGGCCGTGAGCCGGTCCTGCCGGACATCGCAGAGAACCAGGATGTGGTCGCGGCCGACGATCTTGGCGGTGGCCCGGCCCATGCCACCCGCGCCGCCCGTGATCACTGACACTCGATTCATACGTGGACCGTATATGGCGAGCGTTCGTCGGGGATTACGGGTCCGGCACCGGATGGTGGGGGTGACCGCTGTGGCGGATGGCCTTCCCGTAGAACGGCGCCCGGAGGGTGGCCGGCAGGTCGCGGCGGTATCGGATCAGCGCGACGATGGCGACCGCGGTGTAGACGGCGCAGAGCAGCAGCCGGCCATGCGTCGTGGCTATCGGGAATTGCACGACGAACAGGCCGAGCAGGGTGACCGCGGCGGCGCGGTGGAATCGCAGCGCCAACAGCAGCGCCACCCCCATCATGGTTTGGGTGGCCGTGAGCAACACCTCTTCTACCTGACGCGGGTCAAGCTGCAACGAGAATCCGCCGCCGCCCATCAGGTGGGCGATCGGCAGCGACCCGATCAGCAGCGTCCACTGGTTGACCTTGGAGGAAATCAGGGTGGCGATGGCCGCCGTGCCCTTGCCCCGCGTGGCGAAGATGATCGCGACGATGAACTCCGGGGCCTCCGAGGCGAGCGGGGCGAGCCACTGGACTAGCAGGAACTTGTCGATGCCCAGCTCGGTGCCCGCGGCGACCAAGTTGTCGGCGAACGGTTTGGCGCACAGCAGAATCACCGCGCCGGACGCCAGGAAGAGGCTGACAACGACGATGCGCCGACGGCGATCGGGTAGCTCGCCCAGGGCGGCGGCGGTCCCGATCAGGTCGGGCTCCTCCACGTCCCCGTGGCTGACCTTGTAGAGGTAGAAGCCGAACCATGCCAGCAGCGCCAACCCCAGCCCGAAGTGAATTTCGCCGCTCGCCGGTATCGCGAACGCGATGATGCCGGCGATCAACAGGAATCCGAGTTCGACGCGGTTGGTCGGTTGCAGCGCCAGGCCGGTGGCCTTGCCGGTGCCGGCCTTGCGCGCCACCAGGATGCTGACCAACACGACGACGGGCCAACCGAGACCCATCAGCAGCCGGTTGGACCCGGTCATGTTGGCGGCCGCGTATTGCGTGTAGTCCGGGTTGTGGCCGGACACGTACGCGTAATACAGGTCGACGGCGTACTCGGGCAGCACCGCGATCAGCGCCAGTATCGCCGTCGCCAGCCCACCGGAGACATCGATCTGCGCGGCTTCGGCCGCCCAGGCCAGTAGGAAGCTGGCCGACACCACCGCGGCCCCGAAGATCAGCAGCGCGACGACCGGGTCGGGGTGCAGGCCGCCGAGTCGCGTCACCACCGCCGGGACGACGAATGCCGTGGTGATCAGTGCCGAACGCGCCAGGGTGCGACGCCGCGAGCGTTCTGCCGTCGCGACCGTGGTCGCGGGCCTGTCTGTGGCGAGCATCGTCATCCTTCGATATGGAGGGGTGGCGACTGAGGCGGCCACTCCGGATGGGGCAGCCGTGCCGAACGATTACCCAAGTTACCCGCGAAACCCGTCGCCAGCAACGTCGTTGTTCGACGGAGCGCCGCCGTAGCGGGCGATATATTTGCTGGCTAACCAGCTGTGGCGCGAAAGTTAGGGTGTCCTGATCTCGAAGTTTGGCAAACCTTCCGGCGCGCAAATCGGCCCTATCCAGTACGACGCGCTGCGAGACGGGGAGGTTCCCGCTACTTGTCCGGGCCCATGGCCGCGGCCGCGGCTTGGGCGAACAGTTCGACGGCTTGGTTGCGGGTTAGCGATGCCAGCATTTGTTCGGCGGCGCGCATCATGTCGCCGACCATCAGGGTCGGCCCGTTTCCGAGGTTCTCGAATGCCTCCGCGATGACGTCGGCCACGGCGGCCGCGCCCGGCGGCACCTCGTCGAGCGAACCGATCTGGCCGCGGCTGTGCTCGAGTTGCCGCAACGCCGGCGTGTCGGTCTTGCCCAGGATGAGGCCGAGGACATCGACGCCCTTGTCGTGCAGCTCGGCCCAGAGCGCCTCGGCGAAGACCATGTCGAACGCCTTCGAGGCGCCGTAGGCGACCATGTTGGCCCCGCCGGCCAGGCCGGCGCCCGACCCGAAGAGCACGATCCCGCCGCGGCCCCGCTCGACCATGGGGGCCGCGAAGTGGTGGCACAGCTGCATCGGCGCCATGCAGTTGCGTTGCACCATCGCCTCGGCGGCTTCGACCGGATTGGCGAGGAACGGCTCGAAGTTCGGGTCGGCGCCCGCGCAGTACACCAGGAGGCGGACCTCCAGGTCGCCGGTCGCCGCGGCGATCGCCGCCGCCGCGCCCGGTTCGACGAGATCGATGGCGAGGGTCCGCGTGGACGCCGCCGTTTCCCGCTCGATCTGGGCCGCGACTTCGTCGAGGACGGCCTGCCGGCGGGCGATCAGCACCACGTTGATGCCACGCTCGGCGAGCCCGCGGGCGAACGCCGCGCCCACCCCGTCCGATGCGCCGGCCACCAGCGCCCACGGCCCGTACCTGGTTGCGAACGTCATCAAGGGCTCCCCACTGTCGTCAGGCGCACCTGGGTATAGCGCCGGCGGGCGATGCGCCAGCCGTCGGGGGTGCGCACGATCTCGTCGTCGTAGAAACCGATCGCATTGACGCCGGAGTTGTTGTCGGCGGCCATGATCAGTCCGTCGATGTAGGTCCGCGCCGTGGCCCGGTCGCCGTCGACGGTGATGGCCTGGTTGGTCAAGCGGTGCAGCGTGTGCCCGGCCAGGGCGTGCACCCGCTCCATGAAATCCGCGACGGCGTCGACTCCGGTCCACGACCCGATCTCGCCGTAGTCGAGCTCGCAATTCGCGGTGAACACACTGCGAAACAGCGGCCAGTCGCGCCGGTCTATTCCGGTGGCGTAGCGCACCAGCAACTCGGAGATGTCCTGACGGTCATCACGTTCGGTCATGGCAGGTCTCCGTTCGGATGGACGACGATCCGCGGCGGACCGCCCGACCGGCGGGCGAGCTCGAGAGCGTCGGGCACTTCGTCGAGGCCGATGACCTTGCCCACGCTGGGGAGCGGGTCCAGCCTTCGCGCCGCGATGGCGTCGAGCGTGCCATACCAGTCCTGCGGGTGTGGGCCGCCGCCGAACTGGATGGTGACGCCTTGGCGAGTCGCGGTGGTGATGTCGAGCGTGTCACCGGTGTACCAACCGCCCGCGCAGTAGAGGCGGGTTCCCATCTCGGCGGATTCGACGATCTTCTGGATCAGCCCGCTCGCGCCGACGCACTCGAAAACGACTGCCGGGCCGGGCAATCCACGCTGGGCACGCACCTCGTTGAATGCATCGAACGGCGACTTCTCACTCGCGTCCACCACGACGTGGGCGCCGAAGCGCTCCCGGGCCAGTTCGCGGCGGTCGGACTTGTAGTCCGCCACGAGGATCGGCTCGATCCCGCGGCTGGCCAGCGCGGCTACGGCCGACAGGCCGATCGCACCCGCGCCGATCACGATGGCGACCTCACCCGGTTGCATCCGCGCCGACCGAACGTAGAACTCGCCGACGGCGAACGCGTCGGTCAGTGCGACGGCGTCACTGGAAACGTCGCCGGGGACAGGCTTGGCCGCCACCTCCGAAACCACCAGTAGCTCAGCGAAACTGCCCTGCGCTTCCGGATGCTGGCCGATGATCCGCATGCCGCCGGCGCCACCGTCGACGAGCCGCACCGGCATGGCCGTCACGCGCGCACCCACCGCGAACTGATCCGTGCAGCCGGGTCCGTGGCCGACGACCTCGCCGACGAACTCGTGCCCGAGCACGATGTCGCGGTCGGTGTCGTAGAGCGAGCGACCGGTCGGATCGTCGACGGCGAGTTCCGGATGGTCCATGAAATGCACGTCGGACGCGCAGATGGCGGTGCTCAACGTGCGCAGCAACATTTCGCCCGGTCCGGGTTCGGGGTCCGTAGTCTCGCGGACCTGGAGCCGGCCGCCCCTCAGCACCACAGCGCGCAATGCGTTACTTTCTCGAATAACCGATATATGATCTCGAAAATATTCGTCTCACTCTAAATCGTGTGGCAGAGGAGTCAAGCCATTCGCGGATCGACATCTGCGCCGACCGCCCGGGTGCTCGACGTTGTCGAGCTCCTGGCCCGGTCCGGGAATGCGCGGCTGCGGTTCTCCGACATCGTGCGCGAGCTTGGGCTCACCCAGGCGACCGCACACGCGATTCTCAAGACGCTGTGCGACCGGGGATGGGCCAGCCGCGATCCGGTCGCCAAGACGTTCACCCTCGGCCCGGCGTTGGCCGTCGTGGCGGCGCGGACGGACACCGCCCGGCCGCTCGCGCACGCGGCCCGTGCCGCGGCGCTGCGGTTGTCCCGTGACGTCGGCTACGCCTGCTCCGTGGTCGAGCGTTTCGGAGCTTCGTTGGTGGTCACCGCTTTTGAGGGCGAGCCCGCCACTCAACCGTCCGGAATTCCGGGCGATCGGATCCCGTATGCCCCGCCCTTCGGGGTCGCGCTCGCCGCGTGGGACGACGAGGAGCAACAACGCGCGTGGATCCGCCGCGGTGCGGGCAACAATCCCGATCGCACCCGGCGGCTCGAACAGGTGCTGGAGCACACGCGCGAGCGCGGCTTCGACGTCGACTGGACGACGCCCGCACTGGCCCAGGCGGTGCAGGTGGTCGGCACGCTGGACAGCGACGAGATGCCCACGCCGGTGCGGCACATCTTGGATCAGTTGCTCGTCGAGTTCACCACCATCGGCTTCCTCTCCGACGACAACCCGGGGCGGCGCAAGCAACCCGTGGTGACCATCGCCGCACCGGTTTTCGAGGAAGGACACGTTGCGCTGATGGTGGCCGTCCATCCGCTGTGCCCGCTGTCGGCGCGGCAGATCCGGGTCATCGGCAAACGCCTGACCGACGAAACGACGGCGATCAGCCTGCCCCCGGCGCGACCCGACGCGGTCGATCGCGCCGTCTAGGCTCGGCGTATGGAACTGCGGCAGTTGCGCTACTTCGTGGCCGTCGCAGAGGAGTTGCACTTCGGCCGCGCCGCGCAACGCGTGCACATCTCCGGACCGGCCCTGTCGCAACAGATCATCTCGCTGGAGCGGGAGTTGGGCGCCGACCTGTTCGTGCGGGACCGCCGGAGTGTTCGGCTGACCGAGGCCGGGCGGACCTTCCTTCCGGATGCGCGCCGAATCCTGTCTCTGGCCGACGATGCCAAGCACCGGCTGCGGCAGGCGGCCGCGCGCAGCACGCCGGTGCGCCTGGGTTACGTCAGCTGGCTGCCCGAGGACATCACCACGATGGTCGGGCCAGCGGCGGACGTGCGCCTCGACGAATGGGTGCTGCCCTCGCACACGCAGGCCGACCGCGTGGCCGAGGGCACCCTCGACATCGCGCTGGCATGGGTGACCGCCGGCCAGGTCGAGGAGCGCGGCCTGACGGCGCATCTGCTGCGGACCGAGCCGCTGCACGCGGTCATTCCCGGTATCAGTTCGACGGAACCCGTTGCCGCGCAACGGGTCAGCGTACTCATCGACGCGGATGAGTCGGCGTGGTCGTCGTGGAACCGGTACGCCGAGGAGTTCGCCGGCCACGCCGGCGCCCGCGTCGTCCACATCGATGACGGCGGCATCACCGGCGACGCGTTCTACGCGCACGTGCGCAGGGTCGGCGCGCCCGTGCTCGCTTCGCCCAAACGCCACACCGCGGCGCTCCCGCCCAGCCTGGGTCAGCGTCCCGTCGCCGAACCGGTACCGCTGTGGACGTGGTCGCTGCTGCACCGCCGCGACGACGACCGCGCCAGCGTGCGCGGCGTCGTGGAAGCGCTGCTGGCGGTCGCGCGTACCCGCGATTGGCCGGCCACTCCCGCCGGCCCGTGGTGGGCGCCGGCCGACGACCCCCACCTGCGGTGAGAAGTCCCACCGAGCACTGGTAGGAGAACGGTCCTGGACGCCGGGCCGACGCTGCGGTTCAGTAAAAGTAAGCAGCCCGGAAGGCGAAAAAGCATGGCAGAGAACTACGTTGTGGATGACCTGGCCGGCTTCGTCGTAGGCGCGGAGTGGGCCGATCTGACCGGACGTCCGCGCGCGCTGATGAAGCGCAATGTGCTCGACAGCATCGCCTGCGCCGTCGGTTCCCTGGACGGGGAGCTGGTCGCGACGATTCGCGAACACACCGACCAGTTCAGCGGCGTGCCCACCGCGACTCTGGTGGGCGGCGGACGGGCATCGGTGGACCAGGCCGCTTTCTTCAACGCGGTGCTGGTGCGCTACCCCGACCTGCTGGACACCTATCTGACGGTCGGAGGGCTGTGTCATCCCGCCGACAACTTCGGCGCCGTCCTGGCCGTCGCCGAGCACACGGGCGCCAGCGGGGCGGACTTCCTGCTGGCACTGGCGGTCGCCTACGAGGTGCAGTGCCGGTTCAGCGCCCAGGTGCCGGTCATGGCTCGCGGGCTCAATCACGCGCTGCAGCTGTCGATGTCGGTGGCGGCAGGCACGGCGAAGCTGCTCGGTCTCAGCGTCGAGGAGACCGCCAACGCCATGTCCGCCGCCGCGACCGACAACGTGTCGCTGGCGGCGGTGCACGCCGAGCCGGTCTCGAACTGGAAGGGCATCTCGCCGGCCATCACCGGCATGCGCGCGGTGTACGCGACCATGCTGGCCGCCCGCGGCGTCACCGGACCCAGGTCGCTGTTCGAGGGTCCACACGGCCTGATGCAACTCTTCGACCAGCCCATCGACCTCGCGACCACCGACCGGCGGCTCACCTGCGTCGAACAGACCTACCTCAAGCAGTACTGCTCCCTCATCCACGGGCAGGTGGTCATCGACGCGGTCTTGGCCCTGCGCGCCGAGAACGACCTGCGCGGCGAGGATGTCGCCAGGGTGACGCTCGAGGTGTTCCAGGGCGCGTACGACTTCGCCGGCGGGGGAGCGTACGGCGCCAAGGACGATCCGCGCACCAAGGAGCAGGCAGACTACAACCTCAAATACCTCAGCGCGGTGGCACTCCTCGACGGCGGGGTGGGCCCCGAACAGCTGGAAACCGAACGGGTTTCGCGAGCGGACGTGCGGGACCTGTTGACGCGTGTCGACGTCAAACCGGCCGCCGACCTGACCGCCGACTATCCTCGACGCACCGCGGCCCGGGTCCACCTGGTGACCCGCGACGGGCGGGAACTCGACCGCGAGCAAGCCGATTACGAGGGATCCCCGACCCGCCCCATGTCCTGGGAACGCGTGGCGGACAAGTTCGGATGGCTGGCCGAGCCGTTCTGTGACAGGGCGCTGCGTGCCGAAATCGTCGCGGCCGTCGACCGCCTCGACGAGATCCCCGTCGCCGAACTCGCGGGCCTCCTGGGCGCGGCGAGCCCCACCGCCCAACGGCCGCGCACCAAGCCCCGGTTCTGAAGGCACGCCTGCGCGCCCCCTTGCATGGCCCGCCGCCCGCGGTCGATGATCGGCCATGCGCAAAGATCAGGGCGGCAATCGGTGGGAGTTGGTCACCTGTGCGGTCGCGGGCCACACCACCTACGCGCCCGACGAGGAGGACCTGGCCGCGCGGCTGAGCGGCACCACCGGACTGGGCGAGGTCTGGCGCTGCCTGCGCTGCGGTGAATTCACCGTGGGCGATCCGCACGGGCGGGGTCGGGCCGAGGACGCTCCGATGATTATGCGCGGCAAGGCTTTACGCCAGGCCATCATCATCCGGACACTCGCGGTGGAACGGCTGTTCCGGGCGGTGGTGATCGCGCTCGCCGCGTACGCGGTGTGGAAGTTTCGCGGTGCTCGGGGCGCCATCCAGGCCACCCTCGACCGCGACCTGCCGATCTTTCGCGCCGCAGGATTCAAGGTCGATCAAATGACCATCGTGCACGAACTGGAAAAGGCGCTGGCCGCCAAGCCATCCACCCTGGTTTTGCTGACCTTGATGCTGGCCGCCTACGCGCTGCTGGAGGTCGTCGAAGGCGTCGGCCTGTGGTTGCTCAAACGCTGGGGCGAGTACTTCGCGGTGATAGCCACCTCGGTGTTCTTGCCGCTGGAGATTCACGACCTCGCCAAGGGCATCACGATGACCCGGCTGGTCACCTTCACCATCAACGTGGCCGCAGTGATCTACCTGCTGTTCTCGAAACGCCTGTTCGGCTTGCGCGGCGGCCGCGAGGCCTACGACGAGGAACGACGCGGCGAGCAGCTGCTCGATGTGGAGAAGGCCGCCGCCAAAGCCTGACGTCAGGTCGGCTGCTGCCTGGGGTGGATGAAAATGCCTTCCGCTTCGACCGTGACGCCATCCTCATCGGCCAGGTGACCGACGGCGAACGTCTTGACGCCCTCGGTGCGCTCGACATGCGCCTGCACGCGCAGCGGCCGCTCCAGCTCGGTTCGGCGCCGGTAGCGCAGGGTGAGGGTGCCGGTGTAGGCGGGCCGGCCGGGCCGGTGCGCGGTCGCGCCGAGCACATGGTCGAGCACCAGCGCGCAGATGCCGCCGTGAACGTGGCCGGGCGGTCCCTCGTAGGCCGCGCCCAGGGTGAATTCCGACCACACCACGCCGTCCGGCTCGTGGTGGACCACCAACGGCGGTGCCACCGGGTTGCGCACGCCGACCACCGCGTTGCCCCACGCGACGGTCTGGCCGTCGGGCAGGTAGTGCACGCCGACGGGCCCCGGCCGCGCCGCCTCGCCCAATTCGGCTGCGGCCGCGTCGATCTTGGCCTGGGCCGCCGCCACCGCCGCCGGTTCCGCCTCGGTGCGGATGCTGATGTCGATGAGCCGGCGGATCGACTCGGCCAGCGGCGCGTAGACGGACTCGAGCCGGCCGAGGTCGATGCAGGGCGTTTGGTCATGCATCTCGGCAACCTAACAGGACGGCTACTGGTAAGAACGGAGCGATGGGCACTTATGCGGTCACCGGATCGGCTTCCGGGATGGGCCACGAGACGGCGCAGCGGCTCAAGGCCGACGGGCACACCGTGATCGGCGTCGACATCAAGGACGCCGATATCGTCGCCGACCTGTCGACGCCGCTCGGTCGCAAGCAGGCCGCCGACGGCGTGCTGGCGGCCGCGGACGGCAAGCTCGACGGTGCGGTGCTGGCCGCGGGCCTCGGGCCCAGCCCCGGTCGAGAACGCCTGCGCCAGATCGGCCAGGTCAATTATTTCGGCGTCGTCGAGCCGCTCGTCGCCTGGCAGCCGGCGCTGGCCGCGGCCGAAAGCGCGAAAGTGGTCGTCGTGGGGAGCAACTCGTCGACGACCGTGCCGCTCGTGCCGCGCCGGACGGTGAAGGCGCTGCTCGCCCACGACGCCGAGAAGGCGCTGCGGTCGGTGCGGCCGTTCGGTCCGGCCGCGTCGACGATGATGTATGCGGCGTCGAAGATCGCCGTCAGCCGCTGGGTGCGGCGACACGCCGTGCTGCCGGAATGGGCGGGCTCGGGTGTGCGCGTGAATGCCCTGGCGCCGGGAGCCATCATGACGCCGTTGCTGCAGGAACAGCTTGCGACGCCCCGGCAGGCCAAGGCCGTGCGGTCCTTTCCGGTGCCGCTCGGTGGCTTCGGCCAGGCGGGCCACATGGCCGACTGGATGTGCTTCATGCTGTCGGATTCCGCCGAATTCCTCTGCGGCAGCGTGATTTTCGTCGATGGCGGCACCGACGCGTATTTCCGTGCCGACGATTGGCCGAAAGCGCCGCCCGCGCATGGGTTGCCGGGCTACCTGCGACGGTTCAGACGTTCGGGAAGTGTGTGACAAACGGCCGGCACTCGAGGCGCTCATCAGCGCACCGCCTTTGAATTCGTCCATGCCCCCACACGCACCAGGTGTGACGGACGGCGGACCCTGCGGCGGGTGTGCGTCGCACCACAATACGGCTTTTCGTGGCGTTCACCCCGGCGCGGCGCATCCGTAAAGCGGCCGCGGTGGAATTCAATGATTCGGCGCACAGGCCGAACAGACGAAGGATCGAAACCGTGGCAACACTGCCGTCCTGGATCAGCCAGAGCCCTGCCAACTTCGACATGGTGACGCCCATCAAGGCGCGCGCCTGCGACGCGTGGCAGGCGGTGCGCAGAAGCGCGCCGCGCCGGGCCCGCACCAACGTGACGCTCATGCAGAGGGGCATCGAGCGCTGCTGACGGGCGACTACTGGAACCACAACGCCGCGTATCACGGCTGGCTGGTCGAACTCGCCGCGCGCCGCGGCGGCGATGTCCTGGATGTTGGGTGCGGTGAGGGGCTGCTGGCCCAGCGGCTAGCCGCGGTGTCGCGCAGGGTCGTCGGCATCGATGTCGACCCGTCCGCGGTCCGGCGGGCCGGGGATCGACTGAAGACCGCAAGCAACGTGTCGGTGCGGCTCGCCCGCTTCGAAGAGTTTCAGGCGCAACCACATTCGTTCGATCTCATCACATTCGTGGCGAGCCTGCACCACCTGCCACTGCGTGAGACGCTACGCAAAGTACGCGGAATGCTCAGGCCGGCAGGAGAACTCGCCGTCGTCGGTCTGTCGGCCAACAAGACCGTCGGCGACTGGGCATGGTCCGCGCTGTGCACACCGGCGGCGCGTGCCGGGTCGTTACTGCACCGGGAGACCCGCGACATCGGCGTGGCCGTCGCCGATCCCCGGGAAAGTTTGCACGAGATCCGCCGGGTAACCGCGGACGTGCTGCCTGGCGCGGTCATTCGGCGAGGCCTGTACTACCGATACCGCCTACTGTGGCGAAATCGCTGAGCCGGTCGCGCGTTCACGTTCGCGGCGGCGGGCCCGGGACGCGCGCAGGTTGGCGGCGTTCCCGCACGTCTTGACGTCGTGCCAGACCCCGCTGTTGTTCTTGGAGCGGTCGTAGAACGTCGACGCGCAGCGGTGGTTATGGCAACGCTTGATCCGCCGCCAGGTATCTGCCTGCTGGCTGAGCAGAATCTCGGCCCACAGCGCCGAGGCGAGCCAGCGCCAGCCGGTGCCGCTGGGCTCCAGCCGCACCTCACCGGCTTCGGTGACTACGAGAGCTGCGGGGACGGCGCTTCGTCCACTGGGTGCCTCGCCGGCCACCAGTGAATCGAGCCTGGCCCTCAAGGCGCGCAGCTTGGCCAGGTCCCCGTCGTCGAACGTGGGCACCGGCACGTCAATGCCGCGGGCGGCCGACCAGGCGTGCACCGCGTCCGCTACCCATTCGCCCGCGAGCGCGGCGTCCGCGAGCAGGTCCGGGCCGTACCCCCCAATCCCCCTCGTGTTCAGGAAGTCCTGAACCAGACCCAGACCTCCCTGTGCCGCGGTGATGCCGTACCGCTGTGACGCGGACCATGTAATAGACATAACTAAAAGTTACTTGACTATGTCTCGCTCGTCAATTACGGTGACAGAATCAAACGCTTGATACCTACGTCACGGAGTGCGCATCATGGTCAACATCAAGGGGTCGACGGTCGTGGTCACGGGCGGACAGCGCGGGCTCGGCAAGACCCTCGTGGACGAGTTGTTGCGGCGGGGCGCGGCCAAGGTATACGCGACGGCGCGGGCACCCCAACCCAGTGCGGGCCCTCGCGTGGTGAGCGTCGAACTGGATGTGACCAAGCCGGAATCGGTGGCTGCCTTGGCTGTTTCGGCTCCCGATGCCGACATCGTCATCAACAACGCCGGTGTGCTCGGTGCGCTGAAGATGCTCGACAGCGACATCGAGGAAGTGCGCGCGGTGTTCGAAACGAACTACTTCGGCGCGCTGCGGGTCGCCAAGGCGTTCGCGCCGATCCTGGCCGGCAACGGTGGAGGAGCCCTGGTCGACATCGCCTCGTTCTTGTCGTGGATGCCCGGCTCCGGCGGATACGGCGACTCCAAGGCGGCGCTGTGGTCGGCGACGAATTCGCTGCGGATCGAACTCGAGAAGCAAGGCACCCTGGTCGTCGGCGTCCACCTCGGCTTCACCGACACCGAGATGACCTCGGGCCTCGACGCACCGAAGAACGACCCGCGCCAGGTGGCGCGCGCGATCGTCAACGGCATCGAAGGCGACGACGCCGAGGTGCTGGCCGACGACGACACCCGCTACGTCAAGGCGGCGCTGTCCGGGCCGGTCGAAGCGCTGCCCCGGATGCCGTGAGCATGAAGGTCTGCCCGAAGGCAGATCCCCGTCTTAAGACGGTGGGTCAATCAGGCCCTTGCGGATGGCCTCGCCCAAAAATGGGCTTGCTGCACTTCGGGCAGACCACCGGGTTGACCCGGCATCACCACGGTCGCACGCACGGGCCGGCGCTTCGACGGGCGAAGGTCCCGAATGCATCGGCCGAAGGTCACATTCACACCGTGCCCCGCTGACGGTCCGCGTGTTTGGATAGCGACATGCCCGACATGGAAATCGAAGGCGTCGTGAGCGCCACGCGCGTCATCGCGGCCAACGCCGCGCGAATCTTCGAACTGATCGCCGATCCCGCCCGCCAGCCGAGCTGGGATGGGAACAACAATCTCGCCTCGGCCGCGCCGGGTCAGCGGGTCCGTGCGGTCGGTGACGTGTTCAAGACGACGCTGACGAACGGCGCCATGCGGGAGAACCACGTCGTGGAATTCGTCGAGGGCAGCAAAATCGCTTGGTGCCCAGCCGAACCCAGGAAGCAGCCGCCCGGCCACCTGTGGCGGTGGGAGCTCAGCCCGGTGAACGCCGAGCTCACCACGGTGACGCACACCTACGATTGGACGGCACTGGCCGACCCAACCCGCCTCGAGCGCGCTCGCGCGACGACGCCGGACATGCTGCGCGAGTCCATGGACCGGCTTGCCGTGGTCGCGCAAACCCCCGACACGGGAGGGTAATGCGAAAGCGCGCCGGACTCAGCCGTTCTTGCCGCGCACCCACTGAACCGTGCCGAGGCTTTTCACCCGCACGCTGACGAACCCGCGGTCTTCCAGAATGTCGGCGATCTCGTCGTCGTCGAAGACATGCGCCCCCATGTTCGGCAGCCTCTGGAAGAGCCGGGCGGCCGGACCGACGGTGGGGACCATGACGGCGAGCCTCCCGCCCGGTCGCAGCACCCGCGCCATCTCGCCGAGGGCCGCCGCCGGATCCGGAACCAGTTGCAACACGGCCGTCGAGATGACGGCGTCCACCGTGTCGTCGCGCAGCGGAAGTCGTTGCGCGTCGGCCTTGATGAAGCCGACCTGCGGCCCCGCTTCGTTGCGGACCGCGCGGGCGAGCATGGCCTCGGAGATGTCGATCCCCAGGGCCAGCCCGTCCGGACCGGCCGCGCGCGCCAGGGAGGCGGTGACGTTGCCAGGGCCCGAGCCGACGTCCAGCGCGATGCCGCCCGGCGGGATGTTCAACCACTCGAGGGGTGTCTGCCACGCGGCGATCAGCCGCCGCGACAGGGCCTGGGCGTTGTCGTAGAGCATCGACCCGATCGGTGACGCCCACGCGGCCTGGATCGGTCCGGTGTTTTTCGCGACGCGTTCGTCCTCGTCGGATCCGCTGCCGAGCAGGTCGAGATAGCCCTTGCTCACGTCGGGATCCGCCGGCGGATCGGCGAGCAGATCCAGCGCTCGACGCAGCGCGGGAGGCAGCGACACGTGCACGTCAGTCATGCATACTCCTTTGACCAAAAACCAAGCTATGCGCCGGAACTCGCCCGGAAAGCCGGGAGCCTGACTCCGCTGGGCCCCGATGGCAGCTTACGCCGAGCCGCGCCTGCTCACCGCCGGACGATCGCGTGCTCGCGCACCAGGGAGTACAGCCGCCAGTGGCCCGGCACGCCCTTGAGTGCGGTCTCGCCGCGGTCGCCGAAGCGGTGTCGCGACCCGGTGACGATGTCGCGCAGCGTCGAGGACACCAGCACTTCGCTGGGGCCGGCGAGTGCGGCCACCCGCGCGCCGATGTGGACGGCCATGCCGGCGACGTCTTTGCCGCGCACCTCCACTTCGCCCGCGTGAATGCCGACCCGCACCTCGATGCCCAGCACGCGGACCGCGTCGACGATGGCGTCGGCGCAGGCGATCGCGGCGCTCGGGCTGCTGAATGTGGCGACGAATCCGTCGCCGGCCGTGTTGACTTCGCGCCCGGCGAATCGCTGCAACTCGTGGCGCACCAGGGTGTCGTGATTGTCGAGCAGGTCGCGCCAGCGGTGGTCGCCGAGCAGTGCGGCGCGCTCGGTGGAGCCGACGATGTCGGTGAAGACGATCGTGGTGAGCAGACGCTCGGCGTCGGAGCCGCCGCGCACACCGGTGATGAACTCCTCGATCTCGTCGAGAAGGGGCGCGGTGTCGCCCACCCAGTACAGGGTGTCCCCGCCCGGGCACTCGACGAGCCGTGCCCCGGGAATGTGCTCGGCGAGATACCGCGCGTGCCCGACGGGGCTGAAGCCGGGGTTGTCGCGATGCAGGATCAGGGTCGGCACGGCGACCCGGGGCAGTCGGTCGCGGACGTCGCCTTCCCTGACCTTGTTGATGAACGCGCGGGCCATGCTGGGTGACGCGGCGCGGTTTCCGGCCATGTCCCACCACGCACGAAACGCGTCGTCGCCCGCCGCGGAGGGCGCGATGATGCCGAGCATGTCGAAACCCTGCTCGACGGCGTCCGGCTCCATCCCGACCGTCGTGAAGCGGTCGGCATCGTCGAGGTCACTGCCGATGGGGTAACCGGGACCCCGCAGCGTGCGGGCCGCGCCGTTGGAAATGACGAGGCTGTTCACCCGGTCGGAATGGTCGGCCGCCAGAACGACGCCGGCCAACGACGTGAAACCCGGGGCGAAGACGGTCGCACGCTCGCATCCCACCGCGTTCATGACCGCGATGGCGTCCTGCGCCCAGGACTCCGGGCCGAGCATGTCCAGCGACGGCACCCGCGAGGACAGGCCGATGCCGCGCTGGTCGAACCGGATCACCCGGCAGAACGATGCGAGCCGGCGATGAAAGCGGTACATCGACGGCTCGAGGTCGACGCAGTCGATCGGGATTAACGGGCCCGGCAGCACCAGCAGGTCGATCGGGCCATCGCCGAAGACCTGATAGGCGATGTCGATCTCGCCGCAACTGGCGTACCGGGTCCGCGGAGCCGCAGAACTCCCAGCCACGTATTCAGGCTAGTGCAGGTCACCGACAAGCCGGAACGGGTCAACCCCGGATGATCGGCACCAGATAGCGGGCGGCGTACTCGCGGACGGCCGTGGAATCCGACGTGTCGAGCCGGTCGGTGGGAAACACGATGATGCCCAGGGCGACGCGAAGCAGGATGTCGGCGATGTTGGTCAGGTCGCGGTCGGGGATGTCGGCCCCGCACCGGCGCAGGGTGTGCGTGATCCCGTCGGCGAACTGACCGATGGGGAAGGCATGCGAGCGGGAGAACATCCCCAACAGCTCAGGTTCGCTGTCCGCGATCCGGGAGTACAGCGGGGAATCGTGGACCAGGCGCACCCCGAGCGCGAACGCCTCGATCATGGCCTGCTGCGGGTCGCAGCCCGTCGCGGCCCGGTCCAGTGTGGTGAAGAACGATTCGGCCTCACGCCGCACCACGTGCCCGAACAGGTCGTCCTTGGTGGGGAAGCGCCGGTAGATGGTGCTCCGGCTGACCCCGGCGCGCGCGGCGATGTCCTCGATGTTGGCCCGGCGCACGCCGTAGGTCTCGAAGACGACGCGCGCGGTGTCCAGGATGGTCCGGTCGAGGTCGGTCTTGTCGCCGAGATCGCCGGCAAGGCTGTGGTTCTGCACGGATTACGCCCCTCACGGCAGTCTCGGCACAACAACGCTCGTTTGACACAAAGATACGCATTTGTTTCACTGCTTCACAACGGGGTGTGCGCGCATGGGGGCGAGGAGATTCGGATGACAGCGCAATGGGCCGGCCAGGATTTCGACACCGGTGTGCGGGAGGCGCTGCCCATGCCGGTCGACGGGCCGGACGACGAAGCCGACGACTTCACGCGGCTGGGTCCCGAGTCGTTGATCTGGAAGTTCTACGGGGACAACCGCACCCAGTTCTTCGGGTTCCAGCGCACCGCCGGGGTCGAGAACTGCATCGAGCAGCTCGCCCAGGGCGTGCTCGACCACTCGGTCGTCTTCAGCGACACGTTGGGGCGGGCCAAGCGGACCGCGCCGCCGCTGATGAAGACCGTCTACTCCGACCAACCGCGCGAGTGGGGCCGCAAGGTCCGGGACTTCCACAAGACGATCAAGGGCACCATCAGTGACGGCTCGAGATATCACGCGCTGAATCCGGAGCTCTTCTACTGGGCGCACGCCAGCTTCGTCGATCAGGTCATCTACAACACCGACACGTTCATCCGCCGGCTGTCCCGTGCGGAGAAGGAGCAGATCTTCGACGAGGGCAAGGTGTGGTACGGCCTCTACGGGGTCAGCGACCGCGGCCAGCCGCAGACCTACGACGAGTTCCTCGCCTACTGGGACGAGATGCTCGAGCGGTTCGTCCCGCATAAGACCGTCCTGTACGGCACCGGCTACATCAGGAAGGGGATTCCGGGCCCGCGCTGGATCCCCATGCCGATCTGGCGGGTGTTGTCATCGCCGCTCAACGCCTACACCCGCCTGGTCCTGGTCGGGACCATGCCGCCGCAGATGCGCGAAGTCTGCCAGTTGGAGTGGAACACGAAGAAGGAGAAGCGTTTTCAGCGCTTCGCCGCCGCCGTGCGCGCGCTCAACCCACTGATCAACCGGCTGCCCGTCGGGGCGATCTACACTCCGTGGGCGGCCAGGGCGTGGCGGCGCTCGGGCGTCGATCCGCGCCGGCTACACAACCGCGCGGCCTGAGGCCGCGATTAGCCCCGCGAAAGTGAACAGCGGGTACACGGTGCCGAAATTCCGTGCGAAGTAAGCCAATACGGCGGCGGGCGCTTGGCGAGCGGTTGAGGATGGGCGAGTATCTCTTGATATGGGCGATATCGACTTCTCGCTGTTGGACGTTCCGAGATCGGAACCGGTCGACGATCCCGAGGCCTATCTGCGCGCGGCGATCGCCTGGCACTTCGGTGAAGACACCGGTTCGGCGTTCTGGTTGCGGACCGCTGCGACGCTGGACTTCGACCCGATGGTCGACGTCAACACCTTCGCCGATCTGAAACTGTTTCCCAACCTCGTCAACGAATTGCGCGGCGTGCCGGTGGAGGACCTCATCCCGCGCGGCTACGGAACTCCGCCGCCGGTGCCCCAGATATTCGAGTCCGGCGGCACCACCGGCGCCCCGAAAAGGACTGTGCAGCTGCCGGACTGGGTCGCCCAGGTGGTGCGATGGCAGACCGAGGACTTCGCCACCGGCGGGTTTCGCCGCGGCGAAGGCTTCCTGTGTCTGATGCCCAGCGGACCGCACGGGGTGGGCTATTTCTCGCGGCTGGTCTCCGAGCGGCTCGGCGCGACGTTCCACGCCATCGACATCGATCCCCGCTGGGTGAAGAAGATCGCCGCCCGCGGCGCCGCCTCCGAAGTCGCCGCCTACGTCGACCACGTCGTCGAGCAGGCCGTGTTCGTGCTGGCGACGCAGAACGTCGCGAACCTGCACGCCACCCCGCCGCTGCTCGAGGCCCTGGCCCGGGACGACCGGCTGGTCGACCTGCTGAACGACAAGATCCGCTACCTGTTGCTAAGCGGCGCGCACGTGGACGCCGACACCCTCGACCTGCTCCGCGGCATCTTCCCGGAAACGACGATCACCATGGCCTTCGGCAGCACGATGGTGCTATCCCAAGCGGTCACGCGAACGGCCGACGGCGACGTGTTCGTGTTCGACCCTCGCACACCGTACGTCGTGTTCTGGGTGGTCGATCCCGACACCGGAGAACGGGTGCCCTACGGGCAGACCGGTCAGGTGGTGATGAACCACGTCAGCAAGGGCATGTTCATGCCGAACAACCTGGAGCGCGATCTGGCGGTCCGGATGCTCGGTCCGGCGGGCGAGCTCAGCGACTCGGTCAGCGAGGTGCGGCCGGTGGCCACCTTCGAGGGCGAGGCCGTCATCGAAGGCGTGTACTGAGCATGACCGACGAACGTGCCGGCACCGCAACCGATTTGGCCGCGATCGATGCGCTCGGCCCCGACGGGGGGTACCGGACCCGCCGTCGGGAGGTCATCTTCAGCACCGCCGGCGCCGCCGTCGCCGAGTTGAGCCTCGTGCCGCCGCTGTTTGTTTCGCGCACCTTGGCCGCGCAACGCAAGGTGGTGGCGCTGCCGGTCGAGCAGCGCGCGGCGGCGCTGGCGCAGGCCGCCGGCATCTTCGCGGACGGGGTCGTCGCCGGCCTGGACTTCGAGGCGTACGTCCGGCTGGCCAGCCGGATTTCGGGGGTGCCCATCGCGGTGACCCGCGCCGGGGCGCGCAGCGTCGCCGACGCCGTCGGCGGCGCATTCGACGCGGTCGGCCCGGCCCGGCCGGTGGGCGCGGCGCTCGATTGGCGCGAGGAACGCGCCCGGCGCGGTGGCGCGGTATGGGTGCGGCGGGGGGAGGTCTTCGCCGTGCACGCGGCCGGAAACGGCCCGGGCGTGCACGGCCTGTGGCCGCAGGCACTGGCCCTCGGCTACCGGGTTGCGGTGCGCCCGTCCCGCCGCGAGCCGCTGACGGCGCACCGGCTGGTAAACGCCTTGCGGCGGGCGGGTTTCCGCCCGGAGGACGCCGTCTACCTGCCCACCGACCATGCCGGCGCCGACCAGATCATCCGCTCGGCCGACCTCGCCATGGTGTACGGCGGCCAGCAGGTCGTCGACAAGTACGGCGACGACCCGTCGGTCATCGTGAACGGCCCCGGGCGCAGCAAGATCCTCATCACCGCCGACCACGATTGGCGCGATCACGTCGACGTGATCATCGACTCGATCGCCAACCTCGGGGGCATGGCCTGCGTCAACACCACCGCCGTGCTCTACCAGGGTGACCCCGGCCCGCTGGCGCGTGCGATCGCGCGGCGGCTGGCGGCCATCGAGCCGCTGCCCACCGACGACGAGCGTGCGCTGCTGCCCACCCAGCCCCTCGATCAGGCCCGGGCGCTGGCGGATTACCTGGCGGCCAAAGCCATCGGATCGACGCCGCTGCTGGGCGCCGATCAGGTGGTTGCCGACCTCGGCGACGGCTACGCGGCGCTGCGTCCGGCCGTACACTTGCTGCCCGCGCCCGCCGCGGACACGCTCAACGTCGAGCTGCCCTTTCCCTGCGTGTGGGTATCGCCATGGTCGCCCGGCGCGGGCGTGGAACCGTTGCGGCATTCGTTGGTCGTCACCGCGATGACCGATGACGAGCGCCTGATCGACGACCTGCTCGCCGAACCGACGATCGCCAACGTGTATGCCGGGCCCCACCCGACGTGGCACGCGGCGCCGGGCATCCCGCACGACGGGTTCCTGGCGGACGCCCTGATGCGCAACAAGGGCTTCATCCAGGACGGCGGCTGACGCGCCGACTCAAGGCCGGCCGGCCTCGCGGCGCTCCGGGCGAGGCACCAGGGTAGGTGGAACCAATTGCCCCGGCTGGGCCAATTGCTGAATGCCTCGGCGTAGCTATGACTCATGACTTCGAGGACGGTGCCCCAGGGGTCAGCGGTGTAGGCCAGCGCCCACGGGCGTCCGGGCACGAATTCACAGGGCGCCGCCAGCATTGTGCCGCCATGGTCGACGACGCGGCCGACCATGGCTTGTACATCGGGGTGGGTGATGCACAGATGCCAGATTCCGCGGTCGAACCACGGCTCCCGCTCCTGCGGCCGTCCCGTCTGCCGCGTCGGCGGGTCGATGAATTGGACGAGCTCGATGCCGACGGAGTTCCCGGTGAGCAGATGCGCCTGCCAGGCGCGGCGGAACCCGCCGCCGAACACCGAGGCTGCCTCCGGATGACCGACGCCCTCGAGCACGCGGGGTCCCATGATGCAGCGAAATCCGAAAACCGCGCCGTACCAGTCGATCGCGGCGTGGATGTCGGGGACCGTCACTCCGACATGGTTGATGGCCAGTGCCGCCGCTTTCTCGGTCGACATTGGCAACCCTTCAGGTTTGGATCGGCGGGCCGGCCGGCGGCGGGCACCAGAACCCGCGCCGGCCGGCGTGTCCGTCGAGCGACGAACTCAACAAAGTGATCGCTCAGCTTCCGAAGCCACCCCTGCCGCTCGCGACCGTCGAAGCTCCAGCGGTCCCCGCGTCGAGGTGGCTGGATGCGAAGGCGACGCCTTTGTCGATCATGGCGCCGTCGTCGGCGTAGGTGTTGTGGGC
>NZ_LZSZ01000165.1:0-6945 GCF_001665645.1 Mycobacterium sp. 852002-30065_SCH5024008
GGGTGCTGCTCGCGCTTGTCGGGGCGATGGGGTTGTACATGCTCACGTGGTATCGGCAATCCGACTGAGCCGCTCGTACGCTGAACTGGTGCTCACCGAGCTGGTCGACCTACCGGGCGGATCGTTCCGCATGGGGTGCACCAGCTTCTATCCCGAGGAGGCGCCGATCCACACCGTCACCCTGCCCGCATTCGCGGTGGAGCGGCACCCGGTGACCAACGCGCAGTTCGCCGAATTCGTCTCCGCCACAGGCTATGTGACGGTTGCCGAGCGGCCCATCGACCCGGCGCTGTACCCGGGGGCGGACCGGGCCGATCTGCGTCCGGGCGCCATGGTCTTTCGTCCCACTCCCGGCCCGGTCGACCTGCGCGACTGGCGGCAATGGTGGGACTGGGTACCGGGCGCCAGCTGGCGCCATCCGTTCGGGCCGGACAGTGATCTCACCGACCGGGCCGAGCACCCGGTGGTGCAGGTGGCCTACCCGGACGCCGCCGCGTACGCGCGGTGGGCCGGCCGGCGGCTGCCGACCGAGGGCGAGTGGGAGTATGCGGCCCGCGGCGGGGGCACGGGCACGTATGCGTGGGGGGACGAACCGAACCCCGACGGTCGGCTGATGGCCAACACCTGGCAGGGCCGCTTCCCATACCGCAACGATGGCGCCCTGGGCTGGGTGGGCACATCGCCCGTGGGGACGTTCCCGCCCAACGGGTTCGGCCTGCTCGACATGATCGGCAACGTCTGGGAGTGGACCGCTACACGGTTCTCCGCGCACCACCGCCTCGACGAGCCACCGAAAGCGTGTTGCGCCCCGACAGGGCCGGCGGATCCGGCCGTCAGCCAGACGCTGAAGGGCGGTTCGCACCTGTGCGCGCCGGAATACTGCCACCGCTATCGTCCGGCCGCGCGGTCACCGCAGTCGCAGGACACCGCGACCACCCACATCGGGTTCCGCTGTGTCACACAGCAAACTCGGGCCACTCCCGGCGGCGCCGCCCACAGCTGAAACGACGAGCGGGTTACCGCCGGATGGACGGCGAGTGACGTGGCCTGCATCGGCGCGCAGGGTGCGCGCGAGGTCGCTAGCATCTGACCACGTGTGGCCCTCGACGAGCCTTGAATCATCAGTGGCTTACCAATGACCGCCGAGGCTCCCGCGGCACCGGCACCGCCGCCCCCATCGGACGCGCCGGCACCGTCCGCACCGCCGGCCCGCAAACACATGGCGAAGCGGCCGCGCATCGTGATCGGGGTGGCCGTCCTGGCGGTGGTCGTCACGGCCTACATGCTGTCCCTGTTCGGCGTCCACTGGCTAGAGAGGTCCGAGGGGCCGCTGCCTCCGCTGGACCTGGGCCAGGGCGGGGGCGACGCGACCATTGTGCAGCTGCAGGTCGAGGAATTGAAGCCGGTCGCCAAGCGCCTCGCGGTGAATGTGCTTGTCTATCCGGGGATTTCGGCCTACGACAACCGGTTCGACGTGTTGGGCACCGACGTCGCCGTGCGCCTGTACCCGACGAGCGACCTGGGCGACCTGCACTACCCGAGGGGCAAGGCGCCGGCGCAACTCAGTACCACGGTCGTGGCGCACGGTGATCCGGGCAACTGGCCGTTCGACTCCTACCGGACCGAGCCGATCTCCGCCGACGCCTTCGTCGGTTCGGGCGACAACCTGAAGAAGGTGCCCGCCCGGGTCGAGGTGACCGGGGAGTTGGACGGGTGGGACATCACCGTCAACCGCGTCCACGACCCCGGAGCGCTCCCGACGCAGCGCGGCACCGACAACGGGAACGTGGTCATCACCCTGAAGAGGGCCAAGGGCCCGCTGATCTTCGACCTGGGCATCTGCCTGGTCCTCATCAGCCTGCCCACCCTGGCGCTGCTGGTCGCCATTCCGATGGCGCTGGGCAGAAGGAAGTTTCTGCCGCCGTTCGCCACCTGGTACGCCGCGAACCTGTTCGCCATCGTCCCGCTGCGCAACATCCTTCCCGGCGCACCACCGCCCGGTTCGTGGATCGACCAGGCCATCGTCCAATGGGTGCTGATCGCGCTCGTCACGGCGATGAGCTTGTACATCTTTGCCTGGGTCCGGCAAGGGGACTAGCCCTTGAAGGGGGCGAAAACCGGTCACCGAAGCGGTAGCGTCATTACTTGCTGGCTGGGCCGTCGACGCTATGTGTCACCCCAAGCACTCGGCAACGCCCCAGCGGCGATGTGACGGGAGGCAAGCATGAAGCGTGGCATCGTCGGAGGATTCGCCAGCCTGCTCCTGGCCGCGGAGCTGATCGCCTCGGCGCCGCCGGCCAGCGCCGGCTGCCAGTACGGAGGAAACGTCCTCAGTAAGTGCGACGGACCGGTCCAGCCCGACGGCACCTGGCAACGTTGCGTGGCAGTTCCCCGCTTGATTCCCAACGGCGCCAGTTCCTACCTGGTGCCCGACGGGCACTGCGAGTCGATGGGGCCCGACCAGCACCCCTCGGACCCCGCCTTCGCCGACCCGCCGATGCACATCGACGGCTGAGCCGCGAGGGATGTCTTCGCAGCCCGGCGCGTGCCCCGGATTCTCTAGATGTGTCCGTAGTCGCGAACGGGCCGCCACTGCTTTAGGTGGAGGATTTGGAGATGCCCGCGTCCCTGCCCCCACTGGCGGCCGAAGATCACGCCTGCGCTGATTGTGGAATGAGTTACTCGGACACTCGGCCCGACGAGGCGGCCGGTGTCATCGCCGGCCTGCCTGACGCGGTTCGGGAGGCGATCTCCGCGATCCCGCCCGGGGCGCGGCGGTCACGGCCCAGTCCCGAAGTGTGGTCGGTCGCCGAATACCTTTGCCATCTGCGGGACGTCTACGTCTCCTTCACCATCCGGCTGCACCGCGTCCGCACCGAGCACGAGCCCGCGTGCGAGCCGATGTTCAACGATCTGCGGGCCCGCCGCTTCCGGTACAACGATTGCGACATCGACGCCACGCTCGACGAGCTCGCGGCCGCGGTGGCGGGCTTCCGCGACGAGGTCGCGCGCGTCAAAGACCAGGACTGGGACCGCACCGCGACCCGGTTGCCGGGCGAACAGCGCACCGCCCGCTGGTTCGTGCGCCAGGCGATGCACGAAGGCGTGCACCACCTCGGCGATATCCGGAGAATCGGGGGAACGGCTCCTTGAGCCCGCCCTAAAGCCGCCTCGGCCGCGAATTTGGCTCTGAGCTGGTCGTCACCTAGACTCTAGGGGTTGCCTTGGGCAGACCTCGGCCGGTGCGAATCGGCCCCGCGTGCCCTTCGGTGACAAAGACCGCGCATGTCAGGTTATTCGGTGGGCTGTGGCTTGCCTCCTGCCGTGCACACGCAACCAGGTCAGGAGATCGAGTGATTCAGCAGGAATCGCGGCTGAAGGTCGCCGACAACACCGGCGCCAAGGAGATCTTGTGCATCCGGGTGCTCGGCGGTTCGTCGCGACGCTACGCCGGCATCGGGGACGTCATCGTCGCCACGGTCAAGGACGCCATTCCCGGCGGCAACGTCAAGCGCGGGGATGTGGTCAAGGCCGTCGTGGTGCGCACCGTCAAGGAGCGCCGCCGCCCGGACGGCAGCTACATCAAGTTCGACGAGAACGCCGCGGTGATCATCAAGCCCGACAACGACCCGCGCGGCACGCGCATCTTCGGCCCCGTCGGCCGCGAGCTGCGTGAGAAGCGGTTCATGAAGATCATTTCGCTGGCCCCGGAGGTGTTGTAGATGAAAATCAAGAAGGACGACACCGTCCTGGTCATCGCCGGCAAGGACAAGGGCGCCAAAGGCAAGGTGCTCAAGGTTTACCCGGAGCGCAACCGGGTCCTGGTCCAGGGCGTCAACTCGATCAAGAAGCACACCGCGGTTTCGAGCAACCAGCGCGGAGCCCAGTCGGGTGGAATCGTCACCCAGGAGGCGCCGATCGATGCCTCCAACGTGATGGTGGTCGACTCCGACGGTAAGCCCACCCGCGTCGGCTACCGGGTCGACGAGGAGACCGGCAAGCGGGTTCGTATCTCCAAGCGCAACGGCAAGGACATCTGATGACCACCGCAGAGAAAGTTCAGCCCCGCCTGAAAGAGCGCTACCGCAGCGAGATTCGCGATTCGTTGCAGCAGCAGTTCGGCTACGGGAACGTCATGCAGATCCCGACCGTGACGAAAGTCGTTGTCAACATGGGCGTCGGCGATGCGGCGCGGGACGCGAAGCTGATCAACGGCGCGGTCAACGACCTTGCGCTGATCACCGGGCAGAAGCCCGAGATCCGCAGGGCGCGCAAGTCCATCGCACAGTTCAAGCTGCGCGAGGGCATGCCGATCGGCGCCCGCGTCACCCTGCGCGGAGACCGGATGTGGGAGTTCCTCGACCGTCTCACCTCGATCGCGTTGCCCCGTATCCGTGACTTCCGCGGGCTTTCGCCCAAGCAGTTCGACGGTGTGGGCAACTACACGTTCGGGCTGGCCGAGCAGTCGGTGTTCCACGAGATCGACGTGGACAAGATCGACCGGGCTCGCGGCATGGACATCAACGTCGTCACCTCGGCGACGACCGACGACGAAGGACGAGCGCTGTTGCGGGCCCTCGGCTTTCCCTTCAAGGAGAACTGAGCAGATGGCGAAGAAGGCACTGGTCAACAAGGCCGCACGCAAGCCGAAGTTCGCGGTGCGCGGCTACACGCGCTGCAACAGGTGCGGCCGCCCGCGCGCGGTCTTCCGCAAATTCGGCCTGTGCAGGATCTGCCTGCGCGAGATGGCGCACGCGGGCGAGCTGCCCGGCGTGCAAAAAAGCAGCTGGTAAGAGCCAGGACCCCAAGACCAACCCAGAACAGGCACGCGACAGGCCCGGACCGGGAACCACCGCGAGGAAGGTGACAGACACTGTCATGACTGCGACAACAACGATGCAGTGGGGGCACCCCCAGCAGCGCAGCGGCGAGGGGGCCGCAGCGATGAAGAGGAGTGGCGCTCGATGACGATGACGGATCCGATCGCAGACTTCTTGACACGTCTGCGCAACGCCAATTCGGCGTATCACGACGAGGTGACGTTGCCGCACTCCAAGATCAAGGCCAACATCGCCCAGATCCTCAAGAGCGAGGGTTACATCAGCGATTACCGGACCGAAGACGCTCGGGTGGGCAAGTCGCTGATCGTCCAGCTCAAGTACGGACCCACCCGGGAGCGCAGCATCGCCGGACTGCGGCGAGTGTCCAAGCCCGGTCTGCGGGTGTACGCGAAATCCACCAACCTGCCGCGCGTGCTCGGCGGCCTGGGTGTGGCGATCATCTCGACCTCCTCGGGCCTGCTGACCGATCGTCAGGCAGCCAGACAGGGCGTGGGCGGCGAAGTCCTCGCGTACGTGTGGTAGCGGGAGAGGCAGCAATAGATTATGTCGCGCATTGGTAAGCAGCCGGTTCCGATTCCCAGCGGAGTCGACGTAACGATCGAGGGCCAGAACGTCTCGGTGAAGGGGCCCAAGGGCAGCCTGAATTTGACGGTCGCCGAACCGATTACGGTGGCCCGCAACGACGACGGCGCCATTGTGATCACCCGCCCCAACGACGAGCGGCGCAACCGCTCGCTGCACGGGCTGTCGCGCACCCTGGTGTCCAACCTGGTCACCGGCGTGACCGAGGGTTACACCACCAAGATGGAGATCTTCGGAGTCGGTTACCGCGTGCAGCTCAAGGGCGCCAACCTCGAGTTCGCGCTGGGGTACAGCCATCCTGTGGTCATCGAGGCGCCCGAGGGCATCACGTTCGCGGTCCAGTCTCCGACGAAGTTCTCGATCACCGGCATAGACAAGCAAAAGGTCGGCCAGATCTCGGCGAACATCCGCCGCCTGCGCCGTCCCGACCCGTACAAGGGCAAGGGCGTGCGCTACGAGGGTGAGCAGATCCGCCGCAAGGTCGGAAAGACAGGTAAGTAGTCATGGCGCAAAAACAAGCTGACACCGCCGCGCGAAAGCCGGTGGGGCAGAGCGTATCCGCGACTCGTCGGGTCTCGCGGCTGCGTAGGCACGCCCGGCTTCGCAAGAAGATCGCCGGCACTCCGGAGCGTCCGCGGCTCGTCATCAACCGGTCCTCGCGGCACATTCACGTGCAGCTGGTCAACGACGAGAACGGCACCACGGTGGCCGCCGCGTCGTCCATCGAGGACGACGTGCGGGGCCTGCAGGGCGACAAGAAGGCCCGCAGCGTGCGGGTGGGCCAATTGATCGCCGAGCGCGCCAAGGCCGCCGGCATCGACACCGTGGTCTTCGACCGCGGCGGGTACACCTACGCCGGACGGATTGCGGCGCTGGCCGATGCCGCCCGCGAGAACGGATTGAGTTTCTAGATGATCGAGACCTCGAATAAGACTGGAAGGACCGCATAATGGCGGAACAGTCGGCCGGCGGGCAGGGCGCCCCAGACAGCCGTGACTCGCGCGGTGACCGCGACAGCCGCGGCCGGCGCGATGGCGGCGGGCGTGGTGGCCGCGACCGCGACGGCGACAAGAGCAACTACCTGGAGCGGGTCGTCGCCATCAACCGTGTCTCCAAGGTGGTCAAGGGCGGTAGGCGCTTCAGCTTCACCGCATTGGTCATCGTGGGAGACGGCAACGGGATGGTCGGCGTCGGCTACGGCAAGGCCAAGGAAGTTCCGGCCGCCATCGCCAAGGGCGTCGAGGAGGCACGCAAGGGCTTCTTCCGCGTGCCGCTGATCGGTGGCACCATCACGCACCCGGTGCAGGGTGAAGCCGCCGCCGGCGTGGTGCTGCTGCGCCCGGCCAGCCCGGGTACCGGTGTGATCGCCGGCGGCGCGGCGCGTGCGGTGCTGGAATGCGCTGGTGTGCGCGACATCCTGGCCAAGTCGTTGGGCAGCGACAACGCGATCAACGTGGTGCATGCCACCGTCACCGCGCTCAAGCTGCTGCAGCGTCCCGAGGAGGTGGCGGCCCGCCGCGGG
>NZ_LZSZ01000166.1:0-35296 GCF_001665645.1 Mycobacterium sp. 852002-30065_SCH5024008
CAATATAGGGCGTTCCGGATACCTGATTGATCAATGACATCAATGTTGCAAGTACTACCATGGCCGGGGACGCTAGCAATAGCGGTTATTAATCGCCAAAATTTGTGGCGCACGTCATTCGTAAACCGCACAATGGCCTTCGCCGCACTACAGCAAACCCGGCCCCGCCGTAGATGCCGCTGTCAGCAAACGGTGCGGCAGGTCAGTCGGGGTAGTCGGGCCCGCGTTTGGTGTCCGCAATTTCGCGGTCGATGTCGGCCTGCTCTCGCCGGGCCGTGTCATTCCTGCGCCTCGTTTGTTCGTCCACGCGCCCGAGCCGGTCGCGCTCACGCTGTTCGGACGTGCCCTCGCGTTCGTCCGCGCGGCGCTCCCGTTCGTCCGCTACTCGCTCGCGCTCGTCGGCGATTTGATCCCGCTGGTCGGCAAGACGATCTCGTCTGCCGGCCATCCACTCGCGCCTCCCGACTTCGGCCTCGCGATCCACGATCCCCTTCTCGCGCTCGTCAAGCGTCTCGGCCGGGCGTTCGGGCTCCTCGGGCGTGTCAGGGCAGTCCTCAGCGACCACGACGAGAGTTTACGCCGCGACGGCCGCGTACAAGTGCCTGCGCGCCCTGAGGCGCGACGCGTCCGCGCGGGTCATGAACCAATTCGTACTGGGTAACCCGCGATTTCACAGACAGCAGCGTGCCGGTCCATCGGCCCGCCGCCGTATCGGTGGCGTCCGGCGAGGGTTCGTCACTGACAGAGGCCGCGAAGCGATAAGGAGCTCAGCCATCCGAGCCCGATTGCGATCGAGATGCGCTGGAAGAGCCCGCTTTTGCCGCCAAGGCGGGATCGGCCCCTGATCGCGGCACCCAAGAGCAGCAAGCTGCCCGCCATCACCGTGCTCGATCCTGCCGAGGCGCAGGCCCACCGGTAATCGCCGCTGCGCACGGCTGTGGCCGCGCTGGCCAGGCCAGCGACGGGTATGCCCGCAAAGACCGGGATCCCGCAGAGGTCGTGGATCTGCCCCGCACGAGTGGGCCGGGCCGGAGCGGCACCCCGGTTCTTCACGTCGGGACGCTCGCCGAGAAGGTCACCAACGTAATCGGTGACGAAGACGCCCGACCCAATCAGCCCAATGCCCGCTCCTGCGACGAGCGCCGGAACGGCACGGGGTCCGATGCGCCGCCGATCGCAGTGTGCGAGACCCGCAGCCGCACATGAATACAGAACACCAGCAAGGATGAAATTGATGCGCTGGTACCAACCTTGACGACCGACCGCAAGCGAACTGACCGGGTAGCGCCGCCAATCGTAGCCGCAACGCGCGGCTCCAATCACGGTGAAAGCAGTGACGAAGAGCGGCCCGGCCAGGACGCCGCAGAGGAGCTGAGCAGAATGCGCGCGTGGTAACCCGGCTGACACCTGCCTAGGCTACTCAAACGTTCAGTCTTCATTGCCACCGGCGGCTACGCCGTGCCCCTTGCAGCTCTCTCGGTACGTGTCCTGCCAAAACCCCTTGTGCGACAGTTACATTCCAAACTTGGCGCGGGCCTCGTCCGTCACCGGGGTGAACAGGTTGACCAGATTCCCATCGGGATCCCGCAGCAGCAACGCGCGATTGCCCCACGGCATCGTGGTCGGCGTTGTCACGACCGCCCCGACGCGCTCATGCAGCCGCTCATATTCCGCGTCGACGTCGTCGACCATGAACTCCACGATCGCACTGCGGTTGGCGGCCGGCTCGGCCGATCCGGCCGCAAACAGCGGCACGGTCTTGTCGCTGCCGATGGCCAGCGTGCCAACCGGCGTCGGAATTTCGGCGAAAAGCTCGTTGCCCCATACCGCGGGGGCCTCGGTGACCGTCTCGTAGAAATCGACAAGCCGCTTGACGTCGGCGGTGATGATGCGGGTGGAAACGAACTTCATGGAGCCCTCCTGGCAGCCGTGGCGGTGCAAGCTGGTGCGACGAGGGCATATTAAGGAACCCCGCCGACAAGATGGCCGCCTCAAAGGCGAACTACAGCACGTTCCCTCAGGCAGAGGTCCAGATTCCGTTGTTCCAGAACCCCCAATTGCCCGCGCCCGTTGGATTCCACATCAGCTGAGCCCCCGGCGCCCATGCCGGCTGGGGTGGCGGCGGAGGCGCCCACGCGGGCGGCGGCCCCCAGGGTCCGGCACCCGCCGGGTAACTCTGTCCCGCCGGACCTTGCCAGTCGTGGCAATGATTCCAGTCCCAGTTGTAGACCTTGCCCCAGCTCGGGTCCCACGGATTGCCCGGGCACCAATGCGAGGTCGGCCCGGCCTGAGCGAGGCCGCCCGCCAGCCCTAACGCGGACAACGCCAATCCACCACCCACCAGCACACCCGTCCACCACCGGCCCCACGGCCCCGCTTGTTTGACAGTCGCCATCGATCAAGCATCGTCGAGCGCCGACTTAACCGCTAGACGTTGAAGCGGAACTCCACAACCTCTTGATCGGCCCGACGCCCGGTCAGGTAGGCCGCGAGATTGGCCAACGACGATCGAAGACCGTCGAGGTGATCGTCCACCGAAATGCCCGGTGGGACGTCATCGGCCCGGATGTCGACACGGGTGCTGTCGGCGCTCACCGCGGTAACCGCCCAGGTCATGGTCATCGTTCCCGCGAACGACGGGTCATCGGATTCGAAGTCGACGGCCTGCACGACCCGATCGTCGGGCACGATCTCGACGAACCGGGCATCCACGACATCGGAGTCGCCGCTTGACTTGCCACCCGACTCGGGCGGCTCGGCGTAGGTCAACCTCATCCGGTAGGACCCTCCGGGGCGGGCGTCGAAATGTTCGAACTTTCCGGACATTCCTTGCGGCGGAAGCCATTCGACGAGCGCCTGCGGTTCCACGAACGCGGCGTAAACCCGACTCAGCGGAGCGGCAATCATCAACGAGGCGGTGTCCGTTCGTCCCATAACTCGAGTGTTCCCGTTAGACGTTGAAGCGGAACTCCACCGAGTTACGTCACCGATGGACATCTCGGCGCTGTGCAAGTAGTGCACTCGGGAGTCGCCACGTCAGCCCGGCAACTCGCACACCAGAAGATGGAAGGCAAGTCGGCCATCACCGACGCGCCTGTCCTCAATCTGATCAAAACCCGCCGCGCGGATAACCGGCACGAGTTCGTCGATGGGGCGCAACCGGAATCCATGGCGAGTGAAGGGCATTTTGGACATCTGATCCGGATCACCAACTCCGAGTACCAGTCGTCCGCCCGGCCGCAGCACTCTTGCTAGCTCTCTCAGAGCTGCGGCGAGATCGGGCACGAAATAGATCGTGTTCGTCGAGATGATCGCGTCCAGTGCGGAATCTTCGAGAGGCAGACTCTCCATCCGACCGGAATACAGACGTAACCGCCCGCGAGCGATGTGGTCAGAGAACCGGCGTTTCGCTTCAGCGAGCATCGTTTCCGACATCTCGACGCCGTGAACAACCGCGACGTCGCGATCGAGCAAAATGTCGAGTCCGACGCCTCCTCCAAATCCGATGTCGGCGACTTCGGCCGCTGGCCCGCCCCCCGTCGCGGCGACCGCAGCGACGACAACCGACCGATTGCCACGGCTGAGGAGGCGTCCGACAACCCGGCCTGCGAACCCGGTTGGTTCACCGAGCTGGCGAGCCAGCGCGGTGAGCGCACGTTCGGCAAGCGGCATGCCGATCATTAGACCAGCTGCCGCAACCCGTGTCGCCGAATCTCGATTCCGTGCGATGCCTGCTTGCTCACGTTGAACGGGCACTCGACTACACGTTGAAGCGGAACTCCACCACGTCGCCGTCGGCCATCACGTAGTCCTTGCCTTCCATCCTGACCTTGCCCGCCGCCTTGGCCGCGGCCATTGAACCGGCGGCGATCAGGTCGTCATAGGACACGATCTCGGCCTTGATGAAGCCCTTCTCGAAATCGGTGTGGATCACCCCGGCGGCCTTCGGCGCGGTGTCGCCTTGATGAATCACCCACGCGCGCGCCTCTTTTGGGCCGGCCGTCAGAAATGTCTGCAGCTTGAGGGTGTGGAAACCCGCGCGGGCCAGCGCGTCGAGTCCGCGTTCGCTTTGCCCGATCGACTCCAGCAGTTCGGCCGCTGACTCGTCGTCGAGTTCGTTCAGCTCCGCTTCGATGGCCGCGTCCAGGAACACCGCGTCGGCGGGGGCGACCAGTTGACGCAGCTCGGCGATCCGCGCCGCGTCGGTCAGAACGGCCTCATCGGCGTTGAAGACGTAGAGAAACGGCTTGGTGGTCAACAGGTTCAGCTCCCGCAGCAGGGTCGCATCCACCCCGGCGCCGAACAGCGTCTTCCCGCCGTTGAGCGTCTCCTGGGCCGCGGCCGCGGCGTCGTATACCGGCCTGCGGTCCTTGTTGGTGCGGGCTTCCTTCTCCAGCCGCGGCAGAGCGCGTTCCAGGGTCTGCAGGTCGGCCAGGATCAACTCCGTCTCGACCACCTCGATGTCCGATCGGGGATCCACCTCACCGGCCACATGGGTCACATCGTCATCGGAGAACACCCGGACCACCTGGCAGATGGCGTCGCATTCGCGGATGTGGGCCAGGAACTTGTTGCCGAGCCCCGCCCCCTCGGACGCGCCCTTCACCAGGCCGGCGATGTCGACGAAGGTCACCGGCGCCGGCACGATGCGCTGGGATGCGAACAAGTCGGCCAGCTTGTCCAGGCGCGGATCGGGCAGCGGAACGACACCCTCGTTCGGTTCGATCGTCGCGAACGGATAGTTGGCCGCCAGTACGTCGTTGCGGGTCAGCGCGTTGAACAGAGTCGACTTACCGACGTTGGGCAGACCAACGATTCCCAGGCTCAGGCTCACAGGGACCCAAGTCTAGGGGTCGCCGGCGGCGCCGGCTGCTGTGGACCATTCGTGCGCGATCGGCATGGCACGCCCGGGATCCCTACGAGGTATTTACGGGGCTTTCGCCCCTTTCCCGGTACGGTCTACATGTGTCAGGACAGCGGGCAAAATCGAAGGTGGAGGCCTCCCACCGCTCGATCCACCCAGATATCCCAGGTGTGCCGTGGTACGCCGCCCTGCTTCTCGCCGTCACCGCTACCGCCATCGGTTACGGAATTGACGCCGGCCAGAAGGAGCTGACCCATGTCTTCGCCGGCTTCTATATAGCCGGCTGCGTGGCGGCGGTGCTGGCAGTGCGCCAGGACGGACTGTTCACCGCGATGATCCAGCCTCCGCTGATACTTTTCTTCGCGGTACCCGGCGCCTACTGGTTGTTCCACGACGCCAAGGTTGGCCACCTCAAAGACTTGTTGATCAACTGCGGCTATCCACTCATCGAGCGCTTCCCGCTGATGCTGGGAACCGCCGGCGTGGTGCTGCTGATCGGGTTCGCCAGGTGGTACTTCGGGATGTCGCATGGGATGACCGCGACGCCGAAGAGCTCCGACGACGCGGAGTCCGCCGATGGCAAGTCCGTCGTCGGCGGCATTGTCGCCAAACTGCGCGCGATCGTGCGCCCGGAATCCGACGGGGACGCTGCCGACGAGGCAACTCCGGCCAAGGCGCGGCGCACCCGCGGGGCCAGTTCCGCGTCGCGGGCCCGCCGGACGGCGCGCAGCGATCGAACCGCCACCCGCTCCGCCCGTACCGGTTCCCGCCGTACCCGGGAAGCGCTGGACGACGCGGGCGAGCCGGGCGAGCGGCGCTCGTCCCGGAGAGGCTCGACGACGGCCCGGGACTACGACGCCGCGGAACCGCCCCGCCGGTCACGGCGCCGCCCGAGGCCAGATGCCGATCCGGACGCGCGCGGCCAGTCGCCCCGGGAAGGCCGTGGGGAGCCGCGCAGCCGCCGCAGCCCCTACGAGCGGCCCGAGCCGCGGAGCAGCCGTTTCGACGGGTACGACCAGTACGACCCACCCGGGGCCCCGGAGCTGTTCGGCGGCTACGACACTTACGACCGCTATGGGGCCGCCTCCGAGCCGAGGCGCCGCCGCCCCGCCCCGAACGGCAACAACGGGACGCATCACCCCATCTCGCAGGTTCGCTATCGAGGGGGCGGCGCACCCGACCAGCCCGCGGCCGAGCGGCGGAACCGCTCACGGACCTATGGCCGGCCGCGGCGACCGCCCACGGAATCCTGGGAATACGACGGCTGAGCGCCATCCGGCGCCCGACGGGTCAGAGCAGTGACCGGATCTCGCGCGGCAGCGCAAACACCAGGGTTTCTTGTGCCGTGGTGACCGGTTGCACCACGTCGTAGCCGTAATCGGCGAGCCGCTCCAACACGCCGCGCACCAATACCTCGGGGACGGACGCGCCGGAGGTCACGCCCACGGTGGTCACCCCTTCCAGCCACGCCGGCTGGATATCGTCGGCCCAGTCGACCAGGTGGGCGGCCGCGGCCCCGCCCCCCAGCGCCACCTCGACCAGCCGCACCGAGTTCGAGGAGTTCCGCGAACCGACGACGATCACCAGCTGGCACTCGGGAGCCATCGCCTTGACGGCGACCTGCCGGTTCTGCGTCGCGTAACAGATGTCGTCGCTGGGCGGATCCTGCAGCTTCGGGAAGCGCTGGCGCAGCCGGTCGACGATCTCCATGGTCTCGTCGACCGACAGCGTGGTCTGCGACAGCCAGACCAGCTTGTTCTCGTCCCGGACCGTCACGTTGTCCACGGCGGCGACCCCGTCGACCAGCTGCACGTGGTCGGGCGCCTCGCCGGCGGTCCCGATGACCTCCTCGTGGCCCTCGTGGCCGATGAGCAGGATGTCGTAGTCGTTGCGGGCGAAGCGCCTGGCCTCGTTGTGCACCTTGGTCACCAGCGGGCAGGTGGCGTCGATGGTGTGCAAGTTGCGTGCGGCTGCCGCGGCGTGCACGGTGGGCGCGACCCCGTGCGCGGAGAACACGACGATGGAACCCTCGGGGACCTCGTCGGTCTCCTCGACGAACACCGCACCGGCCTTTTCCAGGGTGGTGACCACGTGCCGGTTGTGCACGATCTCGTGACGCACGTACACCGGCGCGCCGTGCTTTTCCAGCGCGCGTTCGACCGTCTCGACGGCTCTATCCACGCCCGCGCAGTAACCACGCGGCTCGGCCAGAAGCACTCGCTTGCGGGCTGGATCGCTGGCTACCGAGCTGGACGCGCCGGGAATTCCCATGTCGACAGTCGGCGGCATGACACCCAGGGTACGTTCTGCGGACACGGGCTTGCCAGCTCGCGCCGGCCGGCTTGGACTTAGCCGTCGCTTAAGGCAATCTTGGACCCATGGCTACTGCACCGTATGGAGTTCGGCTACTGGTCGGCGCGGCGACAGTCGCCGTCGAGGAGACCATGAAGCTGCCGAAAACCATCCTGATGTACCCCATGACATTAGCCAGTCAGGCGGCGCACCTTGTAATGCGATTTCAGCAGAACCTCGCCGAACTGGCGATCAAGGGTGACAGCACCCTGGAGAACATCTTTCCGCCAAAGGATGAGCAGCCGGAATGGGCAACCTTCGACGAGGACCTGCCCGAAGAGGTCGAAGTGCCCGGCCCGGCCGAGGACGGTGTCGGCGAGGGCGATCGCCGAACCGAGGGCCGGTTCGCCCTGTACTCGCTCGCCGACGCCGCGTCCGATGCCGCCCCCTTGAAGCAGGGCAGGAAATCCCCGGACGCGCCGGCGGTTCCGCAACCGTCGGTGGTGACCGAGCTGGACTACGCGGCGCTGACGCTGGCGCAGCTGCGCGCCCGTCTACAATCGCTGAGCGTCGACGAACTCGAAGCCCTGCTGACATACGAGCAGGCCACCAAGGCCCGCGCGCCTTTTGAGACGCTGCTCGCCAACAGGATCACCCGCGCGAACGCGAAGTGACCCCGGCCGCACAATCCGAACCGAACTCCGCCGAGAACCCATTTCCGGTGCGCGCGGTGGCAATTCGGGTCGCCGGCTGGATCGACAAGCTCGGCACGGTATGGGTTGAGGGCCAGCTGGCCCAGATCAGCGCGCGGGCCGACTCCAAGACGGTGTTCATGGTGTTGCGCGACCCGGCCGCCGACATGTCGCTGACCGTGACCTGTTCACGCGACCTGGTGGCCAACGCGCCGGTGAAACTGACCGAGGGCACGCAGGTGGTGGTTTGCGGCAAGCCGTCGTTCTACACCGGTCGGGGCACTTTCTCGTTGCGGCTCAGCGAGATTCGCGCCGTCGGCGTGGGCGAGCTGCTGGCACGGATCGATCGGCTGCGCCGGCTGCTGGACGCCGAAGGGCTATTCGACCCCCGGCTCAAGCGGCCAATCCCCTTTCTGCCCAACATGATCGGCCTGATCACCGGCCGGGCCAGCGCAGCCGAACGCGACGTGACGACGGTGGCCACCGGCCGCTGGCCCGGGGCGCGTTTCGCCGTACGCAACACCGCGGTCCAGGGACCCAACGCGGTGGCGCAGATCGTCGAGGCACTATACGAACTCGACCGCCACGTCGAGGTCGACGTCATCGTGGTGGCCCGCGGCGGCGGTAGCGTCGAGGACCTGTTGCCGTTCTCCGACGAGACGCTGTGCCGCGCCATCGCCGCGTGCCGAACCCCGGTCATCAGCGCGGTCGGTCACGAACCCGACAATCCGCTGTGCGACCTGGTTGCCGACCTGCGCGCCGCCACCCCCACCGACGCGGCCAAGAAGGTCGTGCCCGACACCGCTGCCGAGCAGCGCCTGATCGATGATCTGCGCCGGCGAAGCGCGCAGGCGCTGCGCAACTGGGTCGCTCGCGAACAACGCGCGCTGGCCCAGGTCCGCAGCCGGCCGGTGCTCGCTGAACCGCTGACGGCCCTGACGGCGCGCGCCGACGAGATTCATCGCGCCCGGGCGGCGATTCGCCGCGACGTCACCCGTCTGGCCGCCGCGGAGACGGAGCGCATCGGCTATCTGAGCGCGCGACTGGCGACGCTGGGCCCGGCGGCCACGCTGGCCCGCGGCTATGCCGTGGTACAAGCCGTGCCTGACTCCGGGCCGCCGGTGGTGCTGCGGTCGGTTGCCGACGCGCCCGCCGGCAACCGGTTACGGGTGCGGGTGGCCGACGGCGCGATCGCCGCGGTGAGCGAAGGGCGGACCGATGGCCGGTGAAGACGAGCAGTCAATTACGCCTATTAGTAAGCTCGGCTATGAAGCGTGCCGGGATGAACTGATCGAAGTTGTCCGCCTGCTGGAGCAGGGAGGCCTGGACCTCGACGCGTCGCTGAAACTGTGGGAAAGGGGTGAGGAGCTCGCAAAACGGTGCGAGGAGCACTTAGCTGGAGCCCGCAAGCGGATCGAGGATGCGCTTGCGGCCGGCCAGGCGGACGACGCCTGATCTCGGCCATTTTGCGAAACACAAACCATGATCATTTTCGAAATTGGAACACGTTTCAGTTATGCTGCGGCCCATGGCTGATGCATCACTGACCACCGAACTCGGCCGCGTCCTCGTCACCGGCGGCTCCGGATTCGTCGGCGCCAACCTGGTCACCACCCTGCTGGACCGCGGCCACCACGTGCGCTCGTTCGACCGCGCGCCGTCGCCGCTTGCGCAGCACCCGCAACTGGAGGTGCTCGAGGGCGACATCACCGACACAGCGATCTGCGCCCAAGCGGTGGACGGGATCGACACCATCATCCACACCGCGGCGATCATCGATTTGATGGGTGGCGCGTCGGTGACCGACGCATACCGGCAGCGCAGCTTCGGGGTCAATGTCGGCGGTACCGAGAACCTGGTGCACGCCGGGCAGGCGGCGGGGGTGAAGCGATTCGTCTACACCTCGTCCAACAGCGTCGTGATGGGCGGCCAGAACATCCCTGGCGGCGACGAGACGCTCCCCTACACCAACCGGTTCAACGACCTATACACCGAGACGAAGGTCGTCGCCGAGCGGTTCGTGCTGTCGCAGAACGGCATTGGCGACATGCTGACCTGCGCGATTCGGCCCAGCGGGATCTGGGGCCGCGGCGATCAGACGATGTTCCGCAAGCTGTTCGAAAGCGTGATCGCCGGACACGTCAAGGTGCTGATCGGCCGCAAGTCGGCCCGACTGGATAACTCGTACGTGCACAACCTGATTCACGGTTTCATCCTGGCCGCCCAGCACCTGGTTCCAGGGGGCACCGCACCGGGTCAGGCGTACTTCATCAACGACGACGATCCGATCAACATGTTCGAGTTCGCGCGACCGGTGGTCGAGGCCTGCGGCGTGAACTGGCCCCGGGTACGGGTCAACGGCCCCATCGTCCGCGCGGCGATGACCGGTTGGCAGCGGCTGCATTTCCGCTTCGGCATACCGGCGCCGCTGCTCGAGCCGCTGGCCGTCGAGCGCCTCTATCTGGACAACTACTTCTCGATCGCCAAGGCGCGCCGCGACCTCGGCTATGAGCCCCCATTCACCACCGAGCAGGCGATGGCGGAATGCCTGTCCTATTACGTCGACATGTTCCATCGGATGAAATGCGAAGCACAGCAGGCTAAGTCGGCGGGATAGCAGCGCGATTCCCCATTGCGGTATCACCGGCCATACCAATGCGACAGACTGGACACATGACGCTCCTCGGCGCCGATCCCGTCCTAGCGGTGCATGACCTTGACCGTGCGGCGGAGTGGTTCACTCGAGTACTGAATTGCACGGTAACGGAGCCCGACCCGGGCAATTGGGCATTCTGCTCGGCCGGGTCGGTGACGTTCAGGCTCGGCCGTTGTCCGGAGTCGTTGCCGGCGTCGGACCTCGGGGACCACAGCTACATCGCGTATTTGACCGTAGCCGGCATCGACGAGTACTACAGGCGCGCTCTCGCTGAAGGAACCGACATCCTCAAGACCCCGACAATCGAACCCTGGGGCCGGCGCGAGATGGGTCTGCGATCGCCCGACGGACACCGGTTCATGCTCTCGGAGCCGCTGTAGCAGCGGCCTGGATAAGGCTACCGGAAACCCACCATCTCGCTGCCCCAGGCCGCGCGGATGCTCGCATCGACATCGTGCGCTGCGGTATCGCGCTTGTCGATGATCAGGCAGGCGCGATCGACCTCCCGGTAGGGCCTCCAGTCCGGCTCGCCGGCCGGGCCCGTCGGCTTCGACTGCGCAGCGAAGTTGATCCACCGGGTGCGCATTCTCTTGGAGACCGCCTTGGCGGTTTTGCTGCCGCCCAGTTTCAGCGTGGGATCCTTCGGCGCCCCGAGATTGCCCCAGACGTAAGGCAATTCGGTGGCGTGGGCGGCATTGACCAACAGCAGCTTCAGTAGTGGGGTCGCATAATCGAACCGGTACAGGTACACCGGTGCCACCCTGCTGTGTCCCTCGGCCAGCCAGACCGAGGGCATCCGGAACCCGACGTCCGTTGCGATGCTCAAACTCCTTGCCCTGCGCCGCAACCGCGAATACGTCGATCCGATCTGCTCGTCGGTCGGCAATTGCAGGTCGGGCTGTTCGGCGGCGATCTGGTCGAACATCGACGTGATCGCGCGAGGCGTGATCGGCATCAGCCGCGACCGCATCAACCGGAAGAGCGCCGCCTCGTGCTTGTTTGTCCCGATGATCAAGGGGACGGGAAGCGAGCGGCCCTCCTGCACGCGCTTGACCGGGTAGTCGTCCAGCAACTCGCCGTCGATGATCGGGACGAACGCCAGGAGGCCGGGATTACGCACGGGCACTTCGTCGAAGACCTCTTGGGACGCGGCAAGCAGCACCGCGGTGGGCACGTCGGGCAACCGTTCCGCGTCGACGTCAAGCCTGTCGAGGACGGTCTCGGCGACGCGCTCGGCCCTGCGCCGGTCGTATACCGATGTGGCCGGCGAACTCTGGGCGATCGCACGGGCGAACAGCCCCTCGGCCGACGGGCTGGCGAGCAGGGTCGTCACGATCCCCGCGCCGGCGGATTCGCCGAACAGCGTGACGTTGCGGGGATCGCCGCCGAACGCGGCGATGTTGTCACGCACCCAGCTCAGTGCCGCCAGCACGTCGCGCAGCCCGACGTTGGAGTCGAACCGCCGCCGCGCCGTGGAAAACGACGACAGGTCCATGAAACCGAGCGCTCCCACCCGGTAGTTGACGGTGACCACGATGACGTCGCCCTCGCCGGCCAGCCGGCGCCCGTCGTACAGCGCCTGGCTGCCCGATCCCAGGACGTACGCGCCCCCGTGAAGCCACACCATCACGGGCTTACCGTCACCCGGCTGCGTGGCTGACGACGCCCAGACGTTCAGCCGCAGGCAGTCTTCGCCCTGCGGCGCGCCCAGATCGAGCGGCATGTTGGGGAAGACCGGCTGCGGGCAGGCCGGCCCGTAGCGGGTGGCGTCGGCGACCTCGGTCCACCGCTCGGGAGGCTGCGGCGCCCGGAAGCGCAGCGCGCCGACGGGCGGGGCGGCATACCGGACGCCCTTCCACGAGCTGACGCGGCCGTCGTCGGCGCCGCGGACGGGGCCGAAGGTGGTTTCGACCACCCGGTCACTGGTCGTAGTCGTCATGCGTATGGAGCTTTCCTAACAAAGGCGCTGGGTGAGGAACTCGACTACCCGCTTGCGGGCCTCGTACGCCGGCTGGCCGTCGACTTCGCGGACCTCGTCGGTCAACACGGAGTGCGCCAGCTTGCCGAAACCGCCCACATTGCCCGGCCCTGAGTCGATCTCGATGACCTCGAACGCGTCACCGAGCCGCTCCTTGAGCACCGCGAACCGTTCGCGCGGCACGGCGCTGTCCTCGCTGAACCGCAGACCCATCGCGCACAGGCCGTCGTTGGCGCAGCGATCGGCCACGGTGGCCAGTTCGGATTCGCTCAGGCCGGGATCGCGGCGCCGCGCCCGCCCCAGCGGCAGCGGCACCGACGGCTGCGAAAGCACCGGGGCCAGCACGGCGTCGTCGACCGCGACGGCCAGCGCGAAGCCGCCGGTGAAGCATTGGCCGATCACGCCGACACCCTTGCCCGGGGTCGACGCGTTGAGGTCACGGGCCAGCGCGCGCAGGAACATCGACACCGGCCGCTGCTTGTTCGTCGCGAAGGCCGCGAATTCCTTTGCCACACACGCCCGGCTGATCGAGGAGGCGATGTAGCCGACCGTCTTGGGTTTGCCCGGCTCACCGAACAGCGACGGCATGGCGACGGTGAAGCCGTTGTCCACCAGGTGATTGCCCAAGGCCAGCACACCTGGATGGATCCCGGGTATCTCGGGAATCAGCACCACCCCCGGGCCGCTGCCCTTGCGGTAGACGTCATGGGTGTAGCCGCCTCCGCTGAACGGCGCCACCGACCATCCGGACAGATCTGCTTGGGGTGCAGTCACGCTCGGCCTTCCTTCAGCGCGCGGGTAACGGCGGCTGCGATTGCGTCGCCGAGGCCAGCGTACGGAACTGATCGGTGTTGCCGGCACCGGTTATCGCGATTTGGGTGGCCCCGGTCGGGCCGGTGAGCCGGGTCGTCCACACCGGCTCGGCGTCCGCCCCGCTCTGGCCGGCGCCGTTGTAGACCACCCAGTTGGTCCCGGCGACGTCGACCGTTCCGGCCGGATACGCCGACGAATGGATCGAGCCCACCAGCTTGTCCTCGTCGGCGTTGCTCTGGGTGAGGCTCAGATACATCCCGGTCGGGCTGATGTAGCCAACGACCGAGGTGGCCGCGTTCAGCCGCTGACCGGTCGAGGGATCGGTGCGCCCGCCCTGGATGCCGCCGCGGCTGCCGGAGTTGGCCTGCCAGCCGGCAGGCAGCTTGGGCAGCCGAATGGGGAAGCCGAGCGTCGTGGCATCGGCCCGCAGCGCCGACGGCGCGTCGTAGGACGGGACCGCGCCCTGGTGGTTGCCGGGCTGGAACGAGCACATGCCCACCAGGCCGGCCAGCAAGATGCACCCGATGACCAGCGGCATCAGTGACCAGAACATGTCGCGGCCGTCCTGCAGCAACCGCGGTTTGGCCGGCCTGGCAGCCGGTCCGGCCACCGGGGCCGGCTCGCCGGCCACCTGGGCCTCCGAGCTGGCATTCAGCGGCGGCTCTTCGGTCATCCCCCGAGTATCCCAGTTCCAGCAGACCGATCAGCTTCTGGGACAATCTCCAACCATGACAGTTGAGGGCAACCGCCCATCTGGACGGCCACGTGGTGAAGCCCCGGACCGCAACCTGGCCCTGGAACTGGTCCGGGTGACCGAGGCCGGCGCCATGGCCGCCGGCCGCTGGGTGGGCCGCGGCGACAAAGAGGGCGGCGACGGCGCGGCCGTCGACGCCATGCGCGAACTGGTCAACACGGTGTCGATGCGCGGCGTGGTGGTCATCGGCGAAGGCGAGAAGGACCACGCGCCGATGCTCTACAACGGCGAGGAGGTCGGCAACGGCGACGGCCCCGACTGCGACTTCGCGGTGGACCCGATCGACGGCACGACGCTGATGAGCAAGGGCATGCCCAACGCCATCTCGGTCCTGGCGGTCGCCGACCGCGGCGCGATGTTCGACCCGTCGGCGGTGTTCTACATGAACAAGATCGCCGTAGGACCCGAGGCCGCCAACGTGCTCGACATCACCGCCCCGATCGCCGAGAACATCAAGGCCGTCGCAAAGGTGAAAGCGCTGTCGGTCCGCGACATGACCGTGTGCATCCTGGACCGGCCCCGGCACGCCCAGCTGATCGAGGACGTCCGGCTGACCGGCGCCCGCATCCGGCTGATCACCGACGGCGACGTCGCCGGCGCCATCTCGGCCTGCCGGCCGCAGTCGGGCACCGACATGCTGGCCGGGATCGGCGGCACCCCCGAGGGCATCATCGCCGCCGCCGCGATCCGCTGCATGGGCGGCGCCATCCAGGCGCAGCTGGCGCCCAAGGACGACGAGGAACGCCAGAAGGCGATCGACGCCGGCCACGACGTCGATCGGGTGCTGACCACCGAGGACCTGGTGTCCGGTGAGAACGTCTTCTTCTGCGCCACCGGGGTCACCAACGGCGACCTGCTCAGCGGCGTGCAGTACTACCCCGGCGGCTGCACCACGCAGTCGATCGTGATGCGGTCGAAGTCGGGAACTGTCCGCATGATCGAGGCCTATCACCGGCTCTCGAAGCTCAACGAGTACTCCGCCATCGACTTCACCGGCGACAGCACTGCCGCGTATCCCCTGCCCTGACCGAAACCAGCGAGGACTACTACCTATGGCCGATAGCGCCACCGATACCGAATACCGCATCGAACACGACACCATGGGCGAGGTCCGGGTACCCGCAAAGGCGTTGTGGCGCGCGCAAACCCAGCGCGCCGTGGAGAACTTTCCCATCTCGGGCCGGGGCCTGGAGCGTACCCAGATCCGCGCGCTGGGCCTGCTGAAGGGCGCCTGCGCGCAGGTCAACAAGGACCTCGGATTGCTGGCACCGGAGAAGGCGGACGCCATCATCGCCGCGGCCGCCGAAATCGCCGACGGCCAACACGACGACCAGTTCCCCATCGACGTCTTCCAGACCGGCTCGGGCACCAGCTCCAACATGAACACCAACGAGGTGATCGCGAGCATCGCCGCGGCCAACGGTGTCACGGTGCACCCCAACGACGACGTGAACATGTCGCAGTCGTCCAACGACACCTTCCCGACCGCCACCCACATCGCGGCGACCGAGGCCGCGGTACGTCACCTGATCCCGGCGCTCGAGGTGTTGCACGAAGCGCTGGAGAGCAAGGCCCGCGAGTGGCACACGGTGGTCAAGTCGGGCCGCACCCACCTGATGGATGCGGTTCCGGTGACCCTCGGCCAGGAATTCAGCGGCTACGCCCGCCAGGTCGAGGCGGGAATCGAGCGGGTGCGCGCCACGCTGCCACGGCTGGGCGAGCTGGCGATCGGCGGGACCGCAGTCGGCACCGGCCTCAACGCCCCCGACGGCTTCGGCGCCCGGGTGGTCGAGACGTTGATCGCCTCCACCGGCCTGAACGAACTGCGCACGGCCGCCAACTCTTTCGAAGCTCAGGCCGCGCGCGACGGCCTGGTCGAGGCCTCCGGCGCGCTGCGCACCATCGCGGTGTCGCTGACCAAGATCGCCAACGACATCCGCTGGATGGGATCGGGCCCACTGACCGGCCTGGCGGAGATCCAGCTGCCGGACCTTCAGCCGGGCAGCTCGATCATGCCGGGCAAGGTGAATCCCGTTCTGCCGGAAGCGGTTACGCAGGTGGCCGCCCAGGTGATCGGCAATGACGCCGCGGTGGCCGTCGGCGGCTTGTCCGGCGCGTTCGAGCTCAACGTCTACATCCCGATGATGGCCCGCAACATCCTCGAGTCGTTCAAGCTGCTGACCAACGTGTCGAGGCTGTTCGCGGACCGATGCATCACCGGCCTGGTCGCCAACGTCGATCACCTTCGGGAGCTGGCCGAATCGTCGCCGTCGATCGTGACGCCGTTGAACTCGGCGATCGGCTACGAGGAGGCCGCCGCGGTGGCCAAGCAGGCCCTCAAGGAGCGCAAGACGATTCGCCAAACCGTGATCGACCGCGGTTTGATCGGCGAGAAGCTCTCCGAAGAAGAACTGGACCGCCGCCTGGATGTCTTGGCGATGGCCAAAGTCAAGCCGGCGAAGTAGGCGGGAGGTGCAGCGATGACGGCTCCTCCCGGCGGCCCCTACGGCCAGGGGCCTTACGGAAATCCGTATGGACAGCAACCCTATTGGGGCGGCCAGCCCCAGGGTGGCCCGCAACCGTACCCGCCGACCGGCCCCTACCAGTATCCGCCCCAGGCGTATCCGCAAGCGGGACAACAGTTCCCGCCGGGGCCGTACCCGCCCGGACCACCGCCCGGCGGCCCCGGCTCGAAGCTGCCCTGGCTGATCGTCGGTGGCCTCGTCATCCTGGCCGTCATCGCGCTGGTGGCCACCCTGGTCGTGATGCGCGGCGGCAGCCACGGCAGGTCGCCGGCCGCCGGGCCGTCGTCGACCAGCAGCACCACCAGCCAACCGAAGGGCCAGCAGACCGCCACCGACTGCACCCCGAACGTGTCCGGCGGTGAGATACCGAGGACCGACTCGATCGCCGCCGGCAAGCTCTCGTTCCCGGCCAGCTCGGTGCCGCCCAACTGGACGGTGTTCTCCGACGACCAGAACCCGAACCTGATCGGCGCCGTGGGCGTCGCCCAGGAAGTGCCCGGGGCGAGTCAATGGATGATGACGGCAGAGGTCGGCGTCAGCAACTTCGTCTCCAGCATGGACGTCGCCGCCCAGGCGTCGAAGTTGGTGCAGTGCATCGCCAACGGGCCCGGATACGCGAACGCGTCGCCCACGCTGGGACCGACGAAGACGTCGTCGATCACCGTCGACGGGACCAAGGCTGCCCGCGCCGACGCCGACGTCACGATCGCCGACCGCACCCGCAACGTGAAGGGCGACTCCGTCACCGTCATCGCCGTCGACACCAAGCCGGTCACCGTGTTCGTCGGCAGCACACCCATCGGTGACAGCGCTTCCGCGGACATCATCGGGCGGATGATCGCCGCGCTGAAGGTCGCGAAGTCCTGACGCGGCCCGACTAGGCCGGCGCCGAGACGTGGGTGGCTTCGGATCGCCCCCGCAGAACGGTGGAATAGCACTCGGCCCAATGCGTTGCCTCGATTTCGTCCGCCCGCTCGATGGCCGCCGCCGCGCACAGGATCCGCCGGTCGGCGGTCTTGGCAAGGTCCGCCAGCCGCGCGGCCTCGTTGACCGCGTCGCCGATCACCGTGTACTCGTAACGGTTTTCGGCGCCGATGTTGCCGGCGAAGACGCGGCCCGCCGAGACGCCGATGCCGAAATCGACCGGTAGCCGCCGCAGCTGGGTGCCCAGGGCGCGGGCGGTCGCAAGCGCGGCCGACGCCGGCTCGCTGGTCGGCAACGGCGCCCCGAAGACGGCAAGCGCGGCATCCCCGGCGAATTTGTTGATCAGCCCGTGGTGTTCGTCGACGGCATTGACGACGATGCGGAAGAAATCGTTGAGGATTTCGGCAACCTCTTGCGGGGGGCGGCTTTCCGCCAGCTGCGTCGAGCCCACCAGGTCGATGTAGAGGACCGCCGCCTCGACCACGTCCCCCGACAGCGATGCGCCCTCGTCGATGGCGCGCTGGGCGACGTCCGCCCCGACGTGGCGCCCGAATAGGTCGCGCAACCGGTCGCGCTCGCCCAGCCCGGCCACCATGCGATTGAAACCCGTTTGCAGACGTCCGATTTGCGAGCGCTCATAGGCTCCGACGTAGGTCCCGATGCGGCCGTGTTCGACCTCCGCCATGGCGTCGACCACCTCGCCGAGCGGATCGGAAATGGACCGTGACGTCAAGATCATGGTCGGCAGCCCGAGCACCAGTGCCGCCAGGGACACCACGAGGATCGGAACATCCAGCGACGCCGACTTCTCGATCAGCCACCCGTACGAGCGAAGGACGACCAGGGTTGCGATCACCCCGATGGGGAAGGCGCTGCACAAAAACCACAGCAGGACCAGTCGCGCGTACACGCCGGGCACTGCCAGCCGCGGCTCGCAGCCCAGCGTGGCGGCGCGCATGATGGGGCGCAGGACGCGCTGCGCCAGCAGCATCGCCGTGCCGGCGGCGGCGGGTCCGCCGAGCAGCACACCGAGCGCTATGGGCAGCAGCAGCTGCGCCCCGCCGCCCAGGTTCAGCAACATGAAGATTCCGCCGCTGACACCCCAGGCCCCGAACAGGATCACCGACTGGCGGCCGGGCAGCTTCATCGCGGCCTCGCGCTGCTCCTGGTTGGGTTCGGCCCCGGCCGCGTACCAGCGCAGCGTCGGGGCCGCGCTCACGATCGCGGCCGCCGCGACGCCGACGATGCCCAACAGAACGAGCACGACCACCGCCGTAGTGTTGGCCTGCGCGAAGTCGGCATTAGCCCCGACCGACGTGTGGCCGCGCAGTGGAACCAAGATGGCGGCCGCTTCGATGACGGCCAGAAAGTAGGACAGGGCGAGGTCGCCCCCGTATTGAATCGCCAACCGCCGGGCCGACTTTCGTTGACCCGCAGACGCTCGCGGCCGGCGATTCCGAAGCCGGGCGGTCGCGCGGGCCCACAAGCTCGTGCTAAGCACCGTTGTTCGGACCGCCCGAGTTCTGGCCCGGGATGTCGGTGATCGGGAAGTTGGGCATCGGCTTGGGCGAGGACGTGCTCGGCAGCGGCGGGATGTCACCGGGCGGGATGTCGTGGAGTTCGTTCACCGGCGGCCCGTTCTCGCGGCTGCCATAGCTGCTCCCCGGCGCCCGCGGGCCCAGCAGTTCGCTCACCGTCACCATCCGGTAGCCGTTGGCCTTGAGCACCGGGATGAACTGGTAGACCAGGTCGGCGGTGCTCGAGTAGGTGTCATGGAACAACACCACCGAACCCGGCTTGATGTACGTCATCAGCATGTACCGCGTGGCCGCCGTGTTCGAGTCGTTCGCCCAGTCGAAAGGAATGACATCCCAGAGGATTTCGGCGAGCCCGAACCGGCCCGCCGTCTGGCGCACGGCATCGTTGGACAGCCCGCCGGCGGGGCGATACAGGTTGGGGGTCCGGCCCGTGGCGGCGGCGATCGCGTCATTGGCCTTGGAAAACTGGGAGGCGATGTCTTCGGGAGGGATCGTGACCATGTTGGGGTGTTCCCAGGTGTGGTTGCCGATCTCCATCCCGGCGTCGGCGACCTGCTTGGCCCCCGCGGGGTTCGCGGCCACCTTGTTGCCGATCTCGAAGAACGTGGCCTTCGCGTCGTTGTCCTTCAGGATCTGCAGCAGCCGGCCGTCGAATGGGCTGGGTCCGTCGTCGAACGTCAGCGCGACACACTTGACCACCGAGCAACTGAGATTGTCGGCGCGCGTCACGTGACCGGTCAGACCGCCGATCACCAGCACCGCAACCGCCGCGACGACACCGACAACGGTGCGCCAGTAGCGCCAGGCTTGGCTGTCGGGTCTTTTCGGCACCGTCGAAGTTTATCGAACGCGTGGCCAGGCGAAATCCGCCGTCACTGCGGTCCGGCAATCTCCTCGAGCATCTCGGTGACCAGCGCGGCAATCGGCGACCGCTCGCTGCGCAACAGCGTGATGTGGGCGAACAGCGGGTGGCCTTTGAGCTTCTCGATCACCGCGGCGACCCCGTCGTGCCGGCCGACCCGCAGGTTGTCACGCTGTGCGATGTCGTGCGTCAGCACCACCCGCGACCCGGCTCCCAGCCTGGACAGCACCGTCAGCAAGACGTTGCGTTCCAGCGACTGGGCCTCGTCGACGATCACGAACGAGTCGTGCAGCGACCGGCCACGGATGTGGGTCAGCGGCAGCACCTCGAGCATGCCCCGGGAGAGCACCTCTTCGAGCACGGCCGGGCTGGCCAGTCCCTCGAGCGTGTCGAAGACCGCCTGCGCCCAGGGGCCCATCTTCTCGCTCTCGCTGCCGGGCAGGTAGCCCAGCTCCTGGCCGCCCACGGCGTACAGCGGCCGGAAGACCACCACCTTGCGCTGGGTCCGCCGTTCCAGCACGGCCTCCAGGCCCGCGCACAACGCCAGCGCCGACTTGCCGGTGCCGGCCTTGCCGCCCAGCGACACGATGCCCACCGACTCGTCGAGCAGCAGGTCGAGCGCCACCCGCTGTTCGGCGGACCGGCCGCGCAGGCCGAATGCCTCGCGGTCGCCGCGAACCAGCTGCACGCGTTTGTCCGCATTGACCCGGCCCAGCGCGTGCGAGCTGCCGCCGAGCAGCCGAATGCCGGTGTGGCAGGGCAGGTCTCGCGCTTCGGTCAGGTCGATCTCACCTTCGGCGAACAACGCGTCGATGTCCTCGGTGGCGGTCTCGATCTCACGCATCCCCGACCATCCGGAGGCCACCACGTCTTGCGCGTGATACTCGTCGGCGGCCAGCCCGACCGCGGCGGCCTTGACGCGAAGCGGAATGTCCTTGCTGACCAACGTCACTCGCTTGCCTTCGGCGGCGAGGTTGGCGGCGCAGCTCAAAATACGGCAGTCGTTGTTGTCGCTGCGGAAACCGGCGGGCAGCACCGCGGGGTCGGTGTGGTTGAGCTCGACGTGAAGCGTACCGCCTTGTGCCCCAACGGGAATGGGCTGATCGAGCCGGCCGTGCAGGAGCCGGAGATCGTCGAACAGGCGCAACGCCTGACGGGCGAACCACCCCAACTCGTGGTGATGCCGTTTGGCCTCCAGTTCGCTGATCACCACCAGCGGAACCACCACCTCGTGCTCGGCGAACCGGCTGCACGCCCAGGGGTCGGACAGCAGCACGGAGGTGTCGATCACGTAGGTCCGGATTTCGGTCACGTAGCGCTCCTCGAGCGGGATGAGCCCGCGCGGACCCGCACAGGCATGTCGGCGGGAACTGCGACACCAGGACCGGGGCCGGTCCTTCCGTTGTGGTGACGGGAGGTGCCGCCCTGGCAGCTGAGCATGACGCTGACCATCGAGATCGACGCTACTCTCGTCGCCGCTTTGGAGCAGCGCAGGCGCGCCGACGACGGGCGCCGCGCGCGAAGATCGGCTAGGCGATGACGAACTGCTTGAGGGCGGGCTCGTCGGCCACGCCCCATGCGGTGATGCGATCCGAGATCGCCTGCCGCAGCTGCTGTTGGTCGAAGATGCCCGCGTCTGCGACGTTGCGCAGCTTGTCCCGATAGGAGTCGATGTCGGCGCCGGGCACCTGCAGATCAGCCGCTCGGGCCGCGATGGCCGCGATCGTCTCGTCGCGGGTGTACTCGAGGCAGTGCTCGACCAGGTTGGAGAAGAAGAGTTCGTGCCGGCGCTCGTCGCGCGCGATCCGGTCGACGAGCCCGGCCAGGATGGGCTCCTCGAGCTTGGCCGCCAGGTTCTCGCAGAAGACGGCGTGGGTGCGCTCGGTGAGCGCCATGTATGCCAGGGTCTCCACCTGCGAGTAGGTGTCGGCGCGGTAGCCCTTCATGACGTACTGGACCCGCGCCTCCTCGTTGGCGGTCGGGTCGACCTCGCGGGTGACCACCAGGTACTCGCGCAGCGCGATGGCGTGCAGGTGCTCCTCCGCGGTCCACCGGCCCAGCCAGCGGCCCCACCAGTCTTCGAGGATGAAGTGCTCGACCAGCTCGCGGTGGTGGCCGGCCAGGTTGTCCTTGAGCAGCAGCAGGATCTCGCAGGCGTCCGTGAACTCCCGGGGCAGCGTCGCCTGGGACGGGTCCCAGTCACGTCCGCCGAGGAACGCGAAGTTCTCGCCCCGGTCGAACGGCACGTAGTCGTGAGCGAACCAGATTTCCTCGGTGTTCAGGTGCCGATCCATGTTGGCTTCGCACACGGGCTCGAGTTCCAGGGTCAGCGCGTTAGCGACAGGTTTCTGTGCCATGCGGTTACTGTAACTCGCGTACACAGGTTCGTGAAATCACCCGGCCCGTGTCGCGGCAACTGGTGACTTTGGTCCTTTCGCCGGGCCTAGCGGTCGACCAGCGTCCACTCCTCGAGACCCTCGTACAGCGGGAAATCCCTGGCCAGGCGTGTTACCCGCTGCCGCAGCGCGGACAGGTCCGCCCCGCTGCCCGCCGCCAGCGCGGTGGCGATGACGTCGGCAACCTCGGTGAACTCCGCGTCCCCGAAGCCGCGGGTCGCCAGCGCGGGCGTGCCCACCCGCAGGCCGGATGTCACCATCGGCGGGCGCGGGTCGTTGGGGACCGCGTTGCGGTTGACCGTGATTCCGATCTCGTGGAGCAGGTCCTCGGCGGCCTGGCCGTCCAGCGGTGAGTTGCGCAGGTCCACCAGCACCAGGTGGACGTCGGTGCCGCCGCTGACCACCGACACACCCGCTTTGGTGACGTCGGGGGCCGTCAACCGGTCGGCGATGATGCGGGCACCGGACAGGGTGCGCTGCTGCCGGTCGGCGAACTCGGGGGTGCCGGCGATCTTGAGCGCGACGGCCTTGCCGGCGATGACGTGCATGAGGGGTCCGCCCTGCTGGCCGGGGAACACCGCGGAGTTGACGGACTTGGCGTACTCCTGCTTGCCCAGGATCAGGCCGGAACGCGGGCCGCCGAGCGTCTTGTGCACGGTCGTGGACACCACGTCCGCGTGCGGCACCGGCGACGGGTGCAATCCCACGGCGACCAGGCCCGCGAAGTGCGCCATGTCCACCCACAGCTTGGCGTCGACCTCGTCGGCGATCGAGCGGAACGCCGCGAAGTCCAGAATCCGCGGGTAGGCCGACCAGCCGGCGATGATGACCTTGGGGCGGAACTCGAGGGCCTTGGCCCGCACCGCGTCCATGTCCACCAGGTGCGTCGTGGGATCCACACCGTAGAAGCCGGTTTCGTAGAGCTTGCCGGAGAAGTTGAGCTTCATCCCGTGCGTCAGGTGCCCGCCGTTGGCGAGGTCGAGGCCCAGCAGCCGCTCCCCCGGCGTCATCAGCGCCTGCAGCACGGCGGCGTTGGCCTGCGCACCCGAATGCGGCTGCACATTGGCAAAGTCTGCGCCGAAGAGCGCCTTCGCCCGGTCGCGGGCGATGTTCTCCACGACGTCGACGTACTCGCAGCCGCCGTAGTAGCGCCGGCCGGGCAGACCCTCGGCGTACTTGTTCGTCAGGACGCTGCCCTGGGCCTGCAGCACCGCGCGCGGCACGAAGTTCTCCGAGGCGATCATCTCCAGGGTGTCGCGCTGACGGCCCAGCTCTTTGCCGAGCAGCTCGGCGATGTCGGGGTCGACCTCGGCGAGTGCGGCGGACATGACGGACGTGGAGGGGCGGGCGTCGGGTGCAGCAGTCACGGCGCCAGTCTATCCAGCGACGGTTTAGCCAGCCCAGCCGTCGGGGGCGCGTCCGCCCCTGCAACACTTGCAGTATGCCGCGGCTTAGCGAGCCGAGCCCCTATGTGGAGTTCGACCGAAAGCAATGGCGTGCGCTTCGCATGTCGACGCCGCTGGCCCTCACCGAAGAGGAATTGGTTGGCCTGCGCGGTCTTGGTGAGCAGCTCGACCTACTCGAAGTGGAGGAGGTTTACCTGCCGCTGGCCCGGCTGATCCACCTTCAGGTCGCCGCGCGCCAGCGGTTGTTTGCCGCCACGGCCGAGTTCCTCGGCGAGCCGCAACAGAACCCCGACCGGCCGGTGCCGTTCGTGATCGGCGTGGCCGGCAGCGTCGCGGTCGGCAAATCGACCACGGCCCGCGTGCTGCAGGCCCTGCTGGCCCGCTGGGACCACCACCCCAGGGTGGACCTGGTGACCACCGACGGCTTCCTCTACCCGAACGCCGAACTCGATCGGCGAAACCTGATGCACCGCAAGGGTTTTCCAGAGAGCTACAACCGCCGGGCGCTGATGCGGTTCGTGACGTCGGTCAAATCCGGCAGCGACTACGCGTGCGCGCCGGTCTATTCGCACCTGAAATACGACATCATCCCCGGCGCCAAGCACGTCGTGCGCCATCCCGACATCTTGATCCTCGAGGGCCTCAACGTCCTGCAGACCGGTCCGACCCTGATGGTGTCGGACCTGTTCGACTTCTCGCTGTATGTGGACGCCCGCATCGAAGACATTGAGCAGTGGTACGTGTCGCGGTTCCTGTCGCTGCGCGGCACCGCCTTCGCCGACCCGGAGTCACACTTCCACCACTACTCGGCCCTCAACGACACCAAGGCCGTCGCCGCGGCGCGCGAGATCTGGCGGTCCATCAACCGGCCCAATCTGGTCGAGAACATCCTGCCGACCCGGCCCCGGGCCACCCTGGTCCTGCGCAAGGACGCCGACCACTCGATCAACCGGCTCCGGTTGCGCAAGCTTTAAACGGCGTCCAGGCAGCCGGTGTGACGATTACGCCGTCTCGAGACGGCGCACGCCCCAGTACTGCAGTCCGGCGAACGCCGCGGTGTACACGCCACCGGCCAGGGTGGCGGCGATGCCCGTCGCGGGCAACGGCAGCGCTTCGGCGGCCACGATCGCGCCCAGGGTGAACACGACGTTGGCCACGACGACGCCGATTCCGACGCGGCGCAGGTTCGACGCCGCCGCGAGGCTGAAGACAACCAAGCCGCCGAGCACGAAGAAGGCGCCGAGGCTGTACTCCTGCAGCGACGTCAGGCCCGTCAGCGACGAAAGCGGGTCGGCGAGAAAAGCGATCGCCAAACCGCACAGGCCCGTCAGCGTGGCGTCGGCGCGCATGGCGAAACGCAGCAGTGAGTCGGTCGAGTCGTAGAGGGGGCGGGTTGCCAGACCTGGCGCGCCAGATGCATACATCATGTGATTACTCCTCGCGATGGCGGATTGGGTCGAACTTCAGCGTGCCGCCGGCGCACTGCCATATCGACTCGTGGCACTGCCAACTACTGCCACGGATAAAAAGACGAGTGGGTTCGGCGGGCTATTCCCATTTGCGCGCAAGAATCGAAATCGTTATTCGACAACCGCCAGTCTGGCGTTCAACAGCCCCAGCAGTCACAGCAGTCATGGGGCACAACCGTCGTTCCCGGATCAGTCGCTAGCCACCGGCACCCGCCCGCGCAGGTCGGCGGCGATCAGCCGGGCGGCGGCGTTCTGCCAGTTGTGCAGCGAGCGCTGCGGAACCTCGGTGACCAACCACTGCCAGGCCTGACGAGCGGTGGGATCCAGTCCCGCGGCGGTGGCGTTCTGCGCGTACGCACGCACGCCGACGACGTAGGGGAAATACAGCGAGTTGTAGTGGCGCCACTGCTCGGTGGTCCCGAAATCGCCGGCGTCACGCGGCTTGAGCCGTCCGATCGCGTCCGCGAGAACCGCCTTGAGTTCGTTGGCCCGCTCCAGCGGATGGTCGGGCGCGCCCCGGGCGGCGAGCCGCTCATCGATGACGGGCAGTGCGGTCAACGGGCTGGCGACCAGCTTGCTCAGGTCCGCGTAATGGCCCAGGGCACGACGCGTGAGCCTGGCGAACGTGACGTCGTCGACGTGGCGGAGCGGATCCACCGACCGCAACGGCAGCGCCGCGCCGGTATTCCGCAGCGCCGCCCGATCCTCCCGCAGCGCGGGCGATTTCGAGAATGCCAGCCGATCGAGAACCCCGGCCAACGGATCTGCCAGCACCTGCACGGCGATCGCGACCGCCAGGCTGGTGAACAGCAGCACGGTGAGCGCGGTCTGCGCGGCGCGGTCGTGGCGGGTCAGCGCCAGGCCGATCAGCGCCTGGCCGCCGAACAACACCGCCACCGCCACCGAGCCGGCAAACGAGCGGAGCATGTCGGCGCGCAACGCCTGGCCCTCGTCGAATGCGTCCCACAGCGCGACGGCGAGCCCGAGCGAGAGGACGTCGAGACTCGTCGACGCCAGCGCCACCCAGCTTGGCACCAGGCCGAGCGGAATGATCAGGATGGCGTTGCCGAGCGCGAAGAACAGCGTCGCGACGACGGCGAGCCCGACTGCCGACCGCGGCCGACGCGCCTGCCGCAACGCGACGGCCATCGCGGCGAAGGTGGATACCGAGATCACCGCGAACATCACCCAGTGGCCCGTCCGGAGTGGTCCCTCGACACTGCCGGCCAGCATCGCCCCGAACAGGGTCAGCGCGGCGACCCCGGCCACCAGCAACAACTCGCGTGTGCGCGGTCTCGAGCCGTCGCTGGGCCGGGCCAGCTCGACGAGCACCGCGAACCACGCCACGCCGGGGATGGTCACCAGGTAGATCTCAACGCGGCTGAACAGGTGCGCGTAGCCGGGGCTGGCGGTGCGCACCGCGTCCAGCGCGACCACCAGCGCGAAACCGCACAAGCCGATCGCCGCCAACACGAGCACCGGCTTCCGCGGATCGCGAGCGAGGAGGTACAGCCCGAGCCACCCGCTCAGCGTGAAAACCACCGCCGACAGCGCAGCCATGCACCCAGTTTTGCACGGGTTTGATGCGTGCCGACCCGCTGCGCCCGGCTCGCGCCGCGCTTGCGATCGCCACGGGTCTGATGCGTGCCGACCCGCTGCGCCCGGCTCGCGCCGCGCTTGCGATCGCCACGGGCCCGATGCGTGCCGACCCGCTACTTGCCGTACCTGCGGTGCCGCTGACTGTAGTCACGCAGCGCACGCAGGAAATCCACCCGGCGGAACGCGGGCCAGTGCGCCTCCGTGAACCACATCTCCGAATACGCGCTCTGCCACAGCAGGAACCCGGACAGGCGTTGCTCCCCCGACGTGCGGATCACCAGGTCGGGATCGGGTTGCCCGGAGGTGTAGAGGTTTTCGGAAATGCCGTCGACGCTGACCGCGTCGATGAGCTCCTCGGCGGACGCACCGTTGGCGAGTTCCTTGCTCAGCAATGCCCGCACCGCGTCGACGATCTCGCGCCGGCCGCCGTAACCGACCGCGACGTTGACGTGGAACGTCGCCGCGACGGGTGTGGATTCCACCGCGTCGCGCACCCGCCGGGCCGGTTCCTCGCCGAGCAACTCCAGATCGCCGACGGTGCGCACGCTCCAACGATTGGCCGGTGCGCAGATCTCCTCGACGACGTCGGTGATGATTTCGATGAGCCCCGCCAGCTCGTCGGGGTCGCGTTGGAGGTTTTCCGTGGACAGCAGGTAGACCGTGGTCATCTCGATGCCGGCTTCCTGGCACCAGCGCAGCATCTCGGCGATCTTCGCCGCACCCATGCGGTAGCCGTAGCTGACGTCGGTATAGCCGGCGTCGCGGGCCCATCGCCGGTTGCCGTCGCACAGGACCGCGATGTGACGGGGCAGGTGTGATTTGGAGGAGGCCAGACCCTGCCGCAGCCGCAACTCGTAGACGCGATACAGCGGGTCTTTGAGGCGCGGCGGGATAATTTCCACGGAGATTCAGCCTACTGTGAGCTGCGCCAAATCTCCCCCTGCTATTCGGCGATGTCACCGCGCGGAGAGACCATGCCGTTACCGACGCCGACTATGTTGGTGATGACAGCCACTGGCAATCCCCGATCTGTAAGACGAGGGCACAGGAGACATGAGCAGCCAGACGAGCACGTCTGCCAATTCGGAGCGCTCGGATCGCAAATCCGAGGCCGTCACCCCAGGCAACACCGTCGAACAGCTTGTCGAGGGTGCGGCCCAGGCGCTGAGCAAGCCCCGCATGCGCGGCTGGATCCACTTCTTCTCCGCGTGGCTGGCGTTCATCACCGGCGCCACGCTGGTGTCGGTGTCGTGGGCCGCCTCCTCGCCGCGCGCCGGTCATTCGACGCTGATCTACGCGGCGGCAACGGTGGCGATGTTCGCCGTCAGCGCCACCTATCACCGGGTGCAGTGGACGTCCGATGCGGCCCGGAACCTCATGAAGCGGCTGGACCATTCGATGATCTTCGTGTTCATCGCGGGGAGCTACACGCCATTCGCGCGCCTGGCCATGCCGCAGCAGACCGGCGTGGAGGTGCTGTGGATCGTGTGGGGCGGCGCGGTGGCGGGCATCCTGCTGAAGGTGTGCTGGCCGACGGCGCCGCGGTGGCTGGGTGTGCCGCTGTACCTGATGCTGGGCTGGGTGGCCGTGTGGTACTGCCCGACGATTCTGCACAAGGCCGGCGTGGCGGCGATGGTGCTGCTGGCCGTCGGCGGGGTGTTCTACAGCGTCGGTGGCATCTTCTACGGGCTACGGTGGCCCGACCCGTGGCCCAGGACGTTCGGGTATCACGAGTTCTTCCACGCCTTCACCGCGATCGCGGCCATCCTGCACTACATCGCCATGTGGTTCGCGGTGTTCTACGTCGGCGACCACGCGTGGCTGGTGCGCTGAGCGTCTACAGCTGCGTGACGTCGGCGGGCGACCAGTACGCCTTCATGTGAGCGACCTTGCCGTCCTCGTCGAACGCCATCACGTCGATCGGCTCGATCACCATCCGGTGCTCCCCGGCGGTGATCGTGAGCCGGAAATGGAAGGCGGCCTCGTTGCCGGCGACCCGCAGCGTCACCAGCTCGCATTCGCGCTGCACATTGTCGACCGCCGAATAGAAGCCGTGGATCGCCTGGCGGCCGATGTGCACCTCGCCGCCGACGGGATCCTCGACGGTGGCGTCATCGGCGTACAGCTCGACCAACTCGTCGGCGCCGCCCTTGGCGACCAGTTCGATGTAGCGGTTGACCGTGTCGGTGATGTGTTGGGCGCTCGGCATGAAACGTCACGCTACCGTGGCGCGCCGAGCGCCCTCGCGAGGTCTTCGGCCGTGGTGACCGGCAAGTCGCATACCCGGCCGCGGCACACGTAGGCGGCGTCGGCGCCGGCCACCCGGTCGCGGCCGGTTAGCAGCGCCGACGAGTCCTTTTCGCCGCCCACGACGATCGCCCCGCCCGGTGCCAGCCGCCGCGCATCGGCCAGCAACGCCGACCGCGACGGTTCGCAGGCGACCGCGATCTGCAGCGGTCCGCGCACCGCGGCCTCCGCCACGGCCAGCCAGTGGCCCGCGGAGCGTGGCGCGCGCTCCAGCAGCACCGAATGCGTGTTGAGCCCGTCGGCCGCCGCCCGCAGATACCGCTCCGCGCGGTCGCCGTCGACCAGGTGCGCCGCGGTGAGCAGCGCCTCGGTGATCGACGACGCGCCCGACGGAGTCGCCCCGTCCAGCGGGTCGGCGGGCCGCAGCATCAACCGCTCGGCGTCGTCGGCGGTGTCGAACCAGCGGCCGGGCCGCTGCGGGTCGGCGAAGTGCCGCAGCGCGGTGTCGAGCAGATCCGTTGCCGGCGTCAGCCAGCCGACGTCGGCGTCCAGCTGGTAGAGGGCGAGCAGGCCGGTGGCCAGCATCGCGTGGTCCTCGAGGATGGCGGCACTGTCGCCGACCACCCCGCCCAGGCTGGCGCGCCGCAGCCGCCCGTCGACCAGGTGCGAGTCCAGCAGTGCGCGTGCACAATCGCGTGCGGCCCCGGCCAATTCGGGCGCGTCCAGGGCCACGCTGGCCTCGGCCAGCGCGGTGATCGCCAGACCGTTCCAGGAAGTGACGACTTTGTCGTCGCGGCCGGGCTGGGTGCGGGTGAGCCGGGCGGCCAGCAGCGCGGCCCGGACTCGTTCGAGCCGGTGCGGGTCGTCGGGATCGGCCGGCAATTGCACCACCGAGGTGCCGTGTTCGAAGGTGCCGGGCGCGGTGACCGCGAAAGCGGTTGCGGCCCAGGGTCCGTCGTCGGGGCCGAGCACCTCGGTGAGCTGCCCGGGCGTCCAGACATAGGTCGAGCCCTCGCGGCCGTCGGCGTCGGCGTCCAGCGACGACGTGAAGACGGCGCCGTCGGCCAGGTCGTCGAGCAGGAAGCGCGCGGTCTGGGCCGCGACCCGGCGCGCCAGCGGATCCCCGGTCCGGCGGGCCCAGTGCGCGTAGGCGCGCAGCAGCAACGCGTTGTCGTACAGCATCTTCTCGAAATGCGGTACCACCCAAGCGTTGTCGACGCTATAACGGGCGAACCCGCCGGCAAGCTGGTCATAGATGCCGCCGCGGGCCATCGCGTTGCCGGTGTGCGCGACGGCCTCCAGCGCCGCCGTCGAGCCGGTGCGTTCGTGGTTGCGCAGCAATGCCTCGAGAATCGCCGACGGCGGAAATTTGGGCGCGCCGCCGAAGCCGCCATGCACCGCGTCCCGGTCGCCGAGCACCGCGGCGACCGCGTGGTCGCACAGCGCCGGCGCGACGTCCGGGCCGCCGGAGGGCAGCCCGGAAGCCATCGCACGCAATTCGCCCGCGATGGCCTCGGACGCCTCCTCCACCTCGCCGCGGCGCTGGTGCCAGGTGGCGGACACCGCCGAAAGCAGTTGCAGGAAGCCGTCTTTCGGGTAGTAGGTGCCGCAGAAGAAGGGCCGGCCGTCGGGCGTCAGGAAACACGTCATGGGCCAGCCGCCGTGTCCGGTCAGCGCCACGGTGGCGTTCATATAGACGGCGTCGAGGTCCGGTCGTTCCTCCCGGTCGACTTTGATGCAGACGAATCCGGAGTTCATCGCGGCCGCCACCTCGTCGTCCTCGAACGATTCGTGGGCCATCACGTGACACCAGTGGCAGGCGGCATAGCCGATGGAGAGCAGGATGGGCACGTCGCGCTCGGCTGCGGCCGCGAGCGCCTGCGGGGTCCACTGTTGCCAGTGCACCGGGTTGTCGGCGTGCTGGCGCAGATACGGACTGGTGGCCAGCCCGAGGGTGTTCGTCGCGGCAGCGTCAGCCGGGCTCATCGCCGGGTCCCGGTGCCCGCTCCGATCCGTTCGCCTGGCCCGGGGGGCGGTTGTCTGCCTGGTCGACCGCGTCGGTGCCTTCGTCGGCGGCCTGGTCGGGCTCGGGGTGCTTGGGGTCGAACGAGTCGGGCACCTTCTTGAGTTGCTTGTTCATCGAGCGCAGCAGGAACAGCGTGGCGATCAGCAACACCACGACGATCAGCAACCCGATCGGGCTGGCCTTACCGAAGTCCGGCCCGGTGTGCTGCGGCGCGCCGTCGGCCAACGCACTCGCCGCCAAAAAGAGGTGGTTCACTCGTCACTCTCGATTCCGGCGAACAGGTCGTCCTCGGGCAGTCGGACGGGGACCCGCGAGCGCGCGAGCTCGAACTCCTCCGTCGGCCAGAGCCGCTGCTGCCATTCGATGGGCGCTGCGAAGAAGTCGTGGTCCGGGTCGATTTGGGTGGTGTGCGCCCGCAGCGCGTCGTCGCGTTGGCTGAAATACGCCGAGCACTCGACGCGCGTTGTGACCCGGGACTCGAACGGGTCGTGCGCGGCGTCCCAGTGCTCGAGCCACTTTGCGAACGGGGGTTCGTGCCCGTGTTTGATGGCCTCGTCGTGCAACAGCTGCATCCGGGCCCGCAGGAACCCGTGGATGTAGTAGAGCTTCGATACGACCCATGGCTCGCCCGCGTCCGGAAACCGCCGGTAGTCTCCGGCCGCCTCGAAGGCGCCGACCGAAACCTGGTGGCAGCGAATGTGATCCGGATGCGGGTAGCCGCCGTTCTCGTCGTAGGTGGTGATCACATGCGGCCGGAACTCGCGGACCACGCGAACCAGCGACTCGACCGACTCCTCCAGCGGCACCAGCGCGAAGCATCCTTCGGGCAGCGGGGGCGGCGGCTCGCCTTTGGGCAAGCCGGAGTCGACGAAGCCCAGCCAGGTGTGTTCGACACCGAGGATCTCGGCGGCCTTCGCCATCTCGTCGCGTCGGATCTCGGCGATGTGGCCGTGCACCTCGGGCAGGTCCATCGCCGGATTGAGGATGTCGCCGCGCTCACCGCCGGTCAGCGTCACCACCAGCACCCGGTGGCCCTTGTCGGCGTAGCGGGCGAGGGTGGCCGCGCCCTTGCTGGACTCGTCGTCGGGGTGGGCGTGCACCGCCATCAACCGCAGTTCGCTCACGTGCCCCCTTGTCGGTCCGCTGGTCGTGGGTTGCGAAACCTATAATTCCAGTTCTTCAGATCGTTGCATGCTGCCGGCCGGTGTCCGGCAGCCGACCACCCAGGCATACCCAGGCATGACCGAAACTTCCCCTTCGCTCCCGGAGGCCCGCTACGGGCGCGCCGGGCGCCCGCGCGTGCCCCGGCGTTGGCTGGTCATCGCGCTGGGCGTGCTGGTGGTCGCCGCCGGGCTGGTGATCGCCGTCGTCGGCTACCACCGACTGGGCACCAGTCCCGTGACGGGCACGCTGGGCAGCTATCGGGTGATCGACGACGAGACGGCATCGGTAACGATCAGCGTGACGCGATCCGATCCGTCGCGGCCGGTGGACTGCATCGTGCGGGTCAGGGCCAAGGACGGCAGCGAGACGGGCAGGCGGGAAGTGCTGGTCCCCCCGTCCGAGGCGGCCACCGTGCAGCTGACCACCACGGTGAAGTCCAGCAAACCGCCGGTGATGGCCGACATCTACGGCTGCGGCACCGACGTGCCGGCTTATCTGCGGCCGGCATGACCCCGTAACAACAGCCGAACTGCGAATTTCGGGTCACCAATTGTTTGCGCGGTGGTAACATGGGTGAATGCACGGTTCCTGATGGGACCGTGTATTGCTGCATTATGGCCGTGAGCAGAACGGATCGGCAGCACACGGGGAGCAGACCCGGATACTCCCGGCGGCGGGGTTAAACAGGCTTACGCGGGTACGCGGAACGACAACATGAGGAGCACGACGAGATGACGGACACTTCGGTGACCTGGCTGACCCAGGAGTCACATGACCGGCTGAAGGCGGAGCTCGATCAGTTGATCGCCCATCGTCCGGTGATCGCCGCGGAAATCAACGACCGCCGCGAGGAAGGGGACCTGCGCGAGAACGGCGGATACCACGCCGCCCGCGAAGAGCAGGGCCAGCAAGAGGCCCGCATCCGTCAGCTGCAGGACCTGCTCAACAACGCCAAGGTCGGCGAAGCGCCCAAGCAGTCCGGCGTCGCACTGCCCGGTTCGGTGGTGAAGGTCTACTACAACGGCGACAAGTCGGACACCGAGACCTTCCTGATCGCCACCCGCCAGGAGGGCGTCAACGACGGCAAGCTCGAGGTGTATTCGCCCAACTCACCGCTGGGCGGCGCCCTCATCGACGCCAAGGTCGGCGAGACCCGCAGCTACGTGGTGCCCAACGGCAACACCGTCGAGGTCACGCTGGTCAGCGCGGAGCCCTACCACTCCTAGCCCGCCACCGCGCCACCCAGCGCCTGGTCGAGGTCGGCCAGCAGGTCGGCGATGTCTTCGATGCCGACCGACAACCGCACCAAGTCGTCGGGCACTTCGAGTTGGGAACCGGCCGTCGATGCGTGCGTCATGGCGCTCGGGTACTCGATCAGCGACTCAACGCCGCCGAGCGACTCGGCCAGGATGAAGACTTCGGTGCGGGCGCACAGATCCCGTGCGGCTTGCCGGCCACCCCGCATGCGCACCGACACCATGCCACCGAAGCCGCGCATCTGCCGAGCGGCGATGTCGTGCCCGGGGTGGCCGGGCAGACCGGGGTACAGCACGGTGCTCACCGCCGGATGCCCGGAGAGGAAATCCGCGACGGCCGAAGCGTTTTCGCTGTGTCGCTGCATCCGCAGCACCAGGGTCTTCAGGCCGCGCATGGCCAGGTAGGCGTCGAACGGGCCGGGCACCGCGCCCGCGCCGTTCTGCAGGAAGGCGAAAGCCGCGTCCAGCTCCGCGTCATTGGTGATCAACGCCCCGCCCACCACGTCGGAGTGTCCACCGATGTACTTGGTGGTCGAATGCAGCACCACGTCGGCGCCCAGCTTCAACGGCTGCTGCAGCGCGGGTGAGGCAAACGTGTTGTCCACCAAGACTTTTAGCGAGAACTGTTTGCCCAGTTCGGCGAGGGCCGCGATGTCGGCGATGGACAGCAGCGGGTTGGTCGGTGTCTCCACCCAGATCAGGCGGGTCTGCGGTGTGACCGCGGCGCGGACGGCGTCCAGGTCGGACAGCGCCACCGGCTTATAGCTGACGTTCCACTGCGTGAACACCTTGTCGATCAGCCGGAAGGTGCCACCGTAGGCATCGTTGGGGATGATCACGTGATCGCCGGGCCGCAGCACCGCCCGCAGCGCGCAGTCGGCGGCGGCCATGCCGGAACCGAACGCCCGCCCGTAGCTGCCCTCTTCGACCGCGGCAAGCGAGGCCTCCAGCGCGGCGCGCGTCGGGTTGCCGGTGCGCGCGTATTCGAACCCGCCACGCAGCACGCCGACGCCGTCTTGGGCGAACGTGCTGCTGGCATAGATCGGGGCGTTGACCGCCCCCGTCGCCGGGTCCGGCCGGTAGCCGGCGTGAATCGCCTTGGTGGCGAGTCCGGTGAAATGTCCGGTGTGGTCGTCGCTCATCGACGACCAGCCTAGGTGACGACCGAGTCGGCTACCGCGCCCGCACGGCTAGCTCAGCTGTTGCTCGGTCCCGTCGAGCGGCAGGCAGACCGTCGTCATGATCTTGTCCGCCAGCGTTTGCCGCTTCGAATCCCACAGCGGGAAAAGGAAACCGATGAAGCAGATGATGGCGTCGACGAAGTGCGCGAGGGAACGCACGATGGACATCCCGAAACCGAGGGGCTGGCCGGTGACCTCGCTGACCACCTTGAACTTCATCACCGATTTGCCGACGCTCGACCCGGTGGTGCCTTGGCGGTAGCCGTAGTTCCAAATCAGATAGATCAGCCCCACCAGCGACGCCAACCACTGCGCCGCAAGGCCGATGCTCGAGTTCTGCGTCGCGCAGTACTGGTTGACGGCGTACTGCGTGACATCGGTGATGCACGACGTCTGCTGGGTGGCGACCAGGATCCCGGTCCCGATACCGTGCACGACGGCGTACGGGAGGATGTCGATGATGAACGCCACGAGCCGGGTCAGCCACGGCGTGTAGGACTCCGTCGGCAACGTGCGGATCGCAGGTCCGGGAGGCGGTGGCGCGTACCCACCGGCGGACGGCGGGGGCGGCGGGTAGGAGCCGCCGGGCGGCGGCGGAGGCGGCGGGTAGGAGCCTGTCTCTTATACACATCTGACGCTGCCGACGATCGCATA
>NZ_LZSZ01000167.1:0-804 GCF_001665645.1 Mycobacterium sp. 852002-30065_SCH5024008
GATGTGTATAAGAGACATACAGTTCCCCGACCACCCCCGCCGGAACCGGCCGCAACCACTGATCCAGCACGAACAACGCCGCCCCCGGTATCGGCGACCCGATCGGCGGGGCACCCGTGCCCGGGGTCAACGGGGCACTCTTGGATGCCCACATCGTGGTCTCGGTCGGGCCGTAGACGTTGAGCATCACCCGTCCCGGCGCCCACCGCTCCACCACCTCAGCCGGACACGCCTCGGCGCCGATCACCAGCGCCGCCGCCCCCAAACCGTCTGTCGAGAGCACCCCCACAGCTGAGGGAGTCTGGGTGAGCACGCTGACCTGTTCGCTGATCAGCAAGGCGTGGAAGTCTTCGGCAGAGTGGGTTATCGCTTCGGGCACCACCACCAACCGGCCCCCATGAAACAGCGCTCCCCAGATCTCCCACACCGAAAAGTCAAACGCATACGAATGACACTGCGACCACACCTGCCCCGGCCCCAACCGCACACCAATCTCCAGCGAATCGAACAGCTGGGTCACGTTGTGGTGGGTAACAGCAACGCCTTTGGGCACCCCGGTGGTGCCCGAGGTATAGATAATGTGAGCCAGACCCTCCAGCGCCGGGCCCGGACCCGACAACGGTGTGCTGGGTTGAACATCGATGGCGGGGTCATCAATATCAATCACCCGCAGACCGTCGTACCCGTCGAGCCGCGAGCGCAGACCCGCCGTGGTGAGTACCGCGACAGGCGTGGCATCGGTGAGCATGAACCCGATCCGCGCTGTGGGCAGGCCCGGGTCGATCGGCACGTAGGCCGCCCCGG
>NZ_LZSZ01000168.1:0-59212 GCF_001665645.1 Mycobacterium sp. 852002-30065_SCH5024008
GCCGGCAAGACGTCGCTGCTGCGGATTGCCGCGGCCGCCGAGCACCCCTCGTCGGGCGCGGCCTTCGTGCTCGGCGAGCGGCTGGGCCGGGTCGACGTGTCGGAGTTGCGCTCCCGGATCGGTCTGAGTTCGTCGGCCCTGGCGCAGCGGGTGCCCACCGACGAGGTGGTGCGCGACCTGGTGGTCTCGGCCGGTTACGCGGTGCTGGGCCGCTGGCGGGAGCGCTACGAGGACGTCGACTACCGCCGGGCCATCGACATGCTGGAGAGCCTGGGCGCCGAGCACCTCGCGGACCGGAGCTACGGAACGCTGTCGGAAGGCGAGCGCAAGCGGGTGTTGATTGCCCGCGCTTTGATGACCGATCCGGAGCTGCTGCTGCTCGACGAACCGGCCGCCGGCTTGGACCTGGGTGGGCGCGAGGAGTTGGTGGCGCGGCTGGCCGACCTCGCGGCCGACCCCGACGCGCCCGCGCTGGTGCTGGTCACCCACCACGTCGAGGAGATCCCGCCCGGCTTCAGTCACTGCATGCTGCTGTCCGAAGGAAAGGTGGTCGCCGCGGGGTTGCTGACCGACGTCCTGACCTCAGAGAACCTGTCCACCGCGTTCGGCCAGTCGATCGCCCTCGACGTCGTCGACGGGCGCTATTTCGCCCGCCGCGTCCGCACCCGCGCAGCCCACCGGAGGCAGCTATGACGTCACCAAACGAAGAGACCCCACTGGTGCCGCGCCCCGCGGCGACCGTGATGCTGGTCCGCGACGACCCGGGCGGGATCGCCGTCTTCCTGATGCGCCGGCACGCCAAGATGGAATTCGCGGCCGGCACGATGGTGTTCCCCGGCGGCGGCGTCGATGACCGCGACCGCAACGCCGACATCGCGTGGGCCGGCCCGCCGCCACAGTGGTGGGCGCAGCGGTTCGGCATCGAGCCCGACCTGGCCGAGGCGCTGGTCTGCGCGGCAGCCCGGGAGACCTTCGAGGAATCCGGGGTGCTGTTCGCGGGGCCCGCGGGCGACCCGGACGGTATCGTCGGCGACGCCTCGGTGTACGCCGACGCCCGCCGCGCGCTCGCCGACGGCACGTTGTCGTTCGCGGATTTCCTGCGCCGGGAGAACCTCGAGCTGCGCTCCGACCTGCTCCGGCCGTGGGCCAACTGGGTCACCCCCGAAGCCGAGCGCACCCGGCGCTATGACACCTACTTCTTTGTGGGCGCCCTGCCGCACGGGCAGCGGGCCGATGGCGAGAACACCGAATCCGACCGCGCCGGCTGGACCACGCCGCAGGCCGCCATCGGCGACTTCTCCGCCGGCCGCTGTTTTCTGCTGCCGCCGACGTGGACCCAGCTGGATTCGCTGGCGGGGCGGACCGTCGCGGAAGTGCTGGCCGTCGAACGGCAGATCGTCACGGTGCAGCCGCACCTGGAGATCCAGGGCGACAACTGGGTCTTCGAGTTCTTCGACTCGGACCGCTACCACCAAGCACGCGAAGCCGGCGGGATGGGGTGGCGGCATTGAGCGAGTTCGTCAGCACCGTGGTCAGCGACGGCTCACGAGACGCCGGGCTGGCCATGCTGTTGCTGTCGCGACCGCCGACGAACGCGATGACCCGCCAGCTCTACCGGGAGATCGTCTCCGCGGCCGCCGAGCTGGGGGAGCGCGACGACGTGGCAGCAGTCATCCTGTTCGGCGGCCACGAGATTTTCTCGGCCGGCGACGACATGCCCGAACTGCGGACGCTGACCGGACCGGAGGCCGAGACGGCGGCCCGGGCGCGGCAGCAGGCCATCGACGCCGTCGCGCGGATCCCGAAGCCGACCGTTGCCGCGATCACCGGATACGCGCTGGGTGCCGGGCTGACGCTGGCCCTGGCCGCCGATTGGCGCGTCAGCGGTGACAACGTGAAGTTCGGCGCGACGGAGGTCCTGGCCGGCCTCATCCCCGGCGGTGACGGCATGGCCCGGCTGACCCGCGCGGCCGGGGCGAGCAAGGCGAAGGAACTGGTGTTCAGCGGCCGGTTTTTCGACGCCGAGGAGGCGCTGGAGCTGGGCCTGATCGACGAGATGGTGGCCCCCGACGACGTGTACGACGCCGCCGCGGGCTGGGCGCGCCGCTTCCTCGACGGCCCGCGGCACGCGTTGGCCGCCGCGAAGGCCGGCATCAACGACGTGTTCGAGCTGAGTCCGGCCGACCGGGCCGCCGCCGAGCGGCGCCGCTACGTCGACGTGTTCGCCGCTGGTGGCAGCGGTGAAGACGACTCCGAATCCGGCGCCCGTTAGGCTGCCCTGCATGACGACGAGTTCGACCGATGCCGTTCCCGGGAAGGATGTCGCCGCTGAAGCGGCTCCGACGCCCCATGCCACAGCCGAGCAAGTGGAAGCCGCCCGGCATGACAGCAAGCTGGCCCAGGTCCTCTACCACGACTGGGAAGCGGAGTCCTACGACGAGAAGTGGTCGATCTCTTACGACCAGCGCTGCGTGAACTACGCGCGGGACTGCTTCGACGCCATCGTGCCCGACGAGGCGCAACGCGAGCTCCCCTACGATCGGGCCCTCGAATTAGGCTGTGGCACCGGGTTTTTCCTGCTCAACCTGATCCAGTCCGGGGTCGCCCGCCGCGGATCGGTCACCGACCTGTCGCCCGGGATGGTCAAGGTCGCCACCCGAAACGGGCAGTCGCTGGGGCTGGACATCGACGGCCGGGTCGCCGACGCCGAGGGCATTCCGTACGACGACAACACCTTCGACCTGGTAGTCGGGCACGCCGTGCTCCACCACATCCCCGACGTCGAGCTGGCGCTGCGGGAGGTCGTCCGGGTGCTGCGGCCGGGCGGCCGGTTCGTGTTCGCCGGCGAGCCGACCACCGTCGGCGACACCTACGCCCGCACGTTGTCGACCCTGACCTGGCGCGTCGCCACCAACGTCACCAAGCTGCCCGGTCTGGACGGCTGGCGGCGACCGCAGGCCGAACTCGACGAATCCTCCCGCGCCGCGGCGTTGGAGGCCCTCGTCGACCTACACACCTTCACCCCGGGCGACCTGGAGCGGCTCGCCGTCGACGCCGGTGCGGCCGAAGTTCAAACGGCCACCGTGGAATTCACCGCCGCGATGCTGGGCTGGCCCCTGCGCACGTTCGAATGCGCGGTGCCGCCCGGGCGGCTCGGCTGGGGCTGGGCGAGGTTCGCGTTCACCAGCTGGAAGACACTGAGTTGGCTCGACGCCAACGTCATGCGCCACCTGGCGCCGAAGGGCTGGTTCTACAACGTGATGATCACCGGGGTCAAGCCCTCCTGAGTGACGGCCTCACGTTCGGCGCCGGGGACGTCCGTTATCTGCGGTCGGAATCGGGCGCCGCGGCGCTGGCGGAGGTCGCCGAGCTCAAGCTGACCGACGCCACCCGGGTGACCGATGTCGCCGCGGTGCGCGCCCGGTTCGGCGACCGGGCGGCGGTGTTGGTGGAGACGACGTTGCTGCGCCGGCGCGCCGCCGAGAAGTTGAGCGGGCTGGGCTCCGAAATCCCGGTGTCAGAATGGCTTTTCACCGATGAGGCGCTGCAGCAGGCCACCGCGGCGCCGGTGGCTTTGCACCGCGCCAGGCGGCTCGCCGAAGCGGGAGTCGTCGTGCACGACGCGACCTGTTCGATCGGCACCGAGTTGGCCGCGCTGCGCCGGGTCGGGGTCCGGGCGGTGGGCAGCGACATCGATGCGGTGCGGCTGGCGATGGCCCGGCACAACCTGGGCGGGGCGGCCGATCTCTGCCGCGCCGATGCGCTGGTGCCGGTGACCCGCGACGCCGCGGTGCTCGTGGACCCGGCGCGACGTGGCGGCGGGCGCCGCCGCTTCCGCGTCGATGACTACCGGCCGGGCCTCGGTGCCTTGATCGACACCTATCAGGATCGTGATCTCGTCGTAAAGTGCGCTCCCGGAATAGACTTCGACGAAGTGAGCCGACTCGGCTTCGATGGCGAGATCGAGGTGACGTCCTATCGCGGCGCGGTGCGGGAGGCGTGCCTGTGGTCGCGCGGACTGGGGCAGGGCGGTGTTCGCCGGCGGGCCAGCGTCCTCGATCGCGGCGAGCAGATCACCGACACCGACCCGGACGACTGCCCGGTGCGGCCGGCCGGGCGATGGATAGTCGATCCCGACGGTGCGGTGGTCCGGGCGGGGCTGGTTCGCCATTACGCGGCGCGGCACGGGCTGTGGCAACTCGACCCCGACATCGCCTACCTGTCGGGGGACTCACTGCCGGCGGCGGTCCGCGGCTTCGAGGTGCTCGAGCGGCTGGCGTTCGACGAGCGACGGCTCCGCCAGGCGTTGTCAGCGCTGGACTGCGGGACGCTGGAGGTCCTGGTTCGCGGAGTACGGGTCGACCCCGACGCGCTGCGGCGACGGATGCGGCTGCGCGGTAGCCGGCCGCTGTCCGTGGTCATCACGCGCATCGGGTCGGGGGCCGCCGGTCGCGCGACGGCGTTCGTATGCAGGCCCTCGCGGTAGGCTGGTGGGATCGCTCTTGGAGGCGCCAGCCCCGCCTAATCTGCAAGGACAATAGAAGGATGCGTTATCTGATAGCGGCCGTGGTGCTCGCATCGGCGGCCCTGTTAGGTTGGCCGGCCGCCGCCGCCCCACCGTCGTGCGCCAGCCTCGGCGGCGCCATGGAGGACGGCCAGATGTGCCGCGTGCGCGCCACCGGCCCCACCTACATGCTCAACATGGTGTTTCCCGCCGACTATCCCGACGAGCAGGCGCTGACCGACTACATCACGCAAAACCGGGACGGTTTCGTCAACGTCGCGCAGAGTTCCGGGTCGCGCGATCAGCCCTACCAATTGGAGGCGACCACCGAGCAACGCAGCTCCGGTCAGCCGCCGCACAACACCCGCAGCGTGGTGCTCAAGCTCTTCCAGGACCTCGGCGGGTCGCACCCCTCCATCTGGTACAAGGCGTTCAACTACAACCTGGGGAAGAAGCAGCCCATCACCTTCGACAACCTGTTTGCGCCGGGTACCACGCCGCTGGACAGCATCTTCCCGGTCGTGCAGCGCGACCTGGCACGCCAAACCCCTTTGGGCGCAACCATTTTCCCCTCGACCGGTCACGATCCGACGCACTATCAGAACTTTGCCATCACCGACGACCAGCTGATCTTCTACTTCGCGCCCGGTGAGATGCTGCCGGCGTTTGCCGGGCCGGTCCAAGCCGAGGTGCCCCGCAACGCCGTCCCGCCGCTGGCGCTCTGACAGCTAGACCGGCCCGGCCAGTGTCTCCATCGCCGCGGCGCCGACGGCCAGCGCCACCTGCGCGAGGCAACCGAGCAGTGGAACGAAGAACGCGGTGCGGCGCCGGGTGAGGCGGCGGATGGCGACCACCAGGGCGATGACGAAGACGACGGCGCCGCCGCCGAGACCGAGGAACATGGCGCGATCGATCCATGCCGGGTCGCCGCACTTCTGGGAGCCGCATGGGTCGGTGCCCATGACGAACAGGCTCAACACGCCGATTGTGACGGCGACCAGGAAAGCGTGGACGGCGAGCAGCGCAATGGTCGCGGTGCGGTCCACCGCCAGGTTGCGCTCGCTTTTTCCGGAGTAGGCGGCGACAGCGCCCTGCATCTCGCCGTCATCGGTGGCCATGGGCTCAGTATGGCCCGGTCATGCCGGTGCGAAACCGTACACCTGGCCATCGCTGGTCGCGGCCACCACGCGGCGATCGGTGCCGACCGCGACCCCCACCGGATAGCCGGTGGCTGCCGGAAGCGGATAACTGCCCTGCGTGTGGCCATTACCCGGATCGAAGGCCAGCAGCGACATACCGGGCGCGCCGTTTGCGGCCGGGGCGCTGACGACCGTGTACCCGACGCCGGCGCCGGCCAGGCTCGACGACGACAGCGGGACGACGTCGTCGCGGCGCCACGCCTGATCGGCGTGATCGCCCGCGTCCTTGAATGCCACCAGCCGGGTGTCGGGCCCGGCACCCGCCACGATGAGGCCGTCGGGCGTGACCGCGGGCGGCGTCTGTGCCAGGAACCCCAGCGGCGCCGACCATTTCACTTTCCCGTCGGCGGCGTGCACGGCCCACAGTCGTTGGTCGCGGCCGTTGACGTAGACGGTCGACCCGTCGGCGGACAGCACCGGGCTGGCGATGACACCGTCCCCGACGGCGTCGCTGGTCCACTCCCGGGACAGCAGCGGGGTCTGCCCTGGGTGATACTTCAGCCCGACCAGCCCCGCGCCCGGGGCGCCCGGCTGCCAGACGCCGAGCACCGCCATCTGGCTGGCCGCCGAAAAAGCGGGTGCGGCGGCCACCGGGCATCCCTGCCGCGCCGGCGCGCAATCGGCCAGCCCGCGCGTCGCGTCGGTTGGATCGACGCCGTCGACCAGATCCATCGGGCTGCCGACCACCGCGCCGCGGTGCGCCTCGAAGACCAGCACCTGACCCAGGTGCGTCGCCACGAGCAGCTGCCCGTGTCCCAGAAACCGCGGCGTCGCGGGCATTCCGATCACCGGCTGCCGCCACCGCGTCCACTGCGTCACTGGGAAGGAGAGGAACGCGCCGGGCTGGCCGACGTAGAGGTTGTCGAACCCGTCGAAGAGCGGGCCCCCAAAGCCGCCGCCCTGGAACAGCCGCACGCACCAGCGCTGCCGGCCGTTGTGGTCGTTCTCCCACTCCATCAGCGAACATCCGGCCGGCGTCTGCGCGTTGAGGGCCAGGTAGCCGCGCGCGCTCAGCGCCGGGCCCGCGGCCAAGCTCCCCTTGACGGAGCGCGTCCACCCCAGCGCCAGCTTGGTGGCGCCGTTGGTGCCGGTGTAGCTGCTGTTGGCAGCGTCGCCGTATTGCGCGGGCCAACCGGCCGACGCTGACGCCTCCACCCACGAGTCGGTGTTGGCGCAGCCGCCGAGCCCCATCGTGATCGCGGCGGCCAGCAGCGCGGATGACCAACGCCGAAGCCCACGCAGCAGATGTCGGGCACGCACTTGGATTCCCCAGATCCTTTCCGCGGACGTCGGCATGGGCAGCGATCGAGTACAGGTGAGGGTAACCCGTGGAGATCTCGGCGCGGTTGATCGCTAGGCTGTCCGGCCATGACGAGCATGTGGGGCGCGCCGGTCCATCGCCGCTGGCGTGGATCGAACCTGCGGGACCCGCGCCAGGCCAAGTTCCTCACGCTGGCGTCGCTGAAATGGGTGTTGCGCAACCGCGCCTACACACCCTGGTACCTGGTGCGCTATTGGCGGCTGCTGAAGTTCAAGCTCGCCAACCCGCACATCATCACCCGGGGGATGGTTTTCCTGGGCAAGGACGTGGAGATCCACGCGACGCCCGAACTCGCGCAGCTGGAGATCGGTCGCTGGGTGCACATCGGCGACAAGAACACGATCCGTGCCCACGAGGGCTCGCTGCGGTTCGGCGACAAGGTGGTGCTGGGCCGCGACAACGTCATCAACGCCTACCTCGACATCGAGCTCGGCGATTCGGTCCTGATGGCCGACTGGTGCTACGTCTGCGACTTCGACCACCGCATGGACAACATCAACCTGCCGATCAAGGACCAGGGCATCGTGAAGTCGCCGGTGCGGATCGGGCCCGACACCTGGGTGGGGGTGAAGGCGACGGTGCTGCGCGGCACGGCCATCGGGCGCGGCTGCGTGCTGGGGTCACACGCCGTGGTCCGCGGTGTCATCCCCGACTACTCGATCGCGGTCGGCGCGCCGGCCAAGGTGGTCAAGAACCGCCAGCTCGCCTGGGAGAGCTCGGCCGCCCAGCGCGCGGAACTGGCCGCGGCGCTGGCCGACATCGAGCGCAAGAAGGCTGCGCGCTAGAAAGTTGGCTAGGCAGCCGGCGGTGACCCGCAGCGCCCGGCTTCGCCGCGCTCGCGATCACCGCTAGGCAGCCGGCTCAGCGTGGTCGTCGACCTTGAAATCGAAGTTGACGTCGCCGGCGTCGACGTTGGTGACGGTCACCGCTATGCCGTATTTGTCGTTGCCGTCGACGAGTTGGCACCGTAGCGTCGCGCCCTGGACGCCCTTCAAGTTGTCGGGGCAGGTCACCGCGTCCGGTCGCCTGCCCACCTGTTGGGTCAGCTTGTTGCTGATGATGCTGGCGACCTGGTTCTTGTCGACCGTCTCGGCCATGTCGAACTTGACGTCATTGCCGTTCACGCTCGTCACGGTCACGTTGACATTGAACGTCTGGTCCTTGACCTTCATCTCGCAATTGAGTTGCGCCCCAACCTTTGCCGGCAGATCGTTCGGGCAGGTCACCGAATCGGGCTTGTTGCCCGCGGCGTCGGTGAGCTTCGAGGTGATCTGGCCGGCCACATCGCTCTTGCTGACCGTGTGCGACGAGCCCACGGAACACGAGCAGGCGCTGACGCCGGCCAGCAACCCCGCGGCGGCACCGGAGACCAGCAACGTCCGAACGATGAAGTGCGTCATTGGTGCCTCCCGGGCGGCTTGACAACTGTGAATCGGCTGATAATTGCATGCCAACTAGCTCGGGGTAGGCGATTGAGCAAACATTCACGCAGGCGACAATTCGTTGCTGAGCGAGCCGGGGCAGGCCCGTGGCTCAGATGCTCTGGTAGCGCCGCAGCGCTTCGGCGCGCTCGGCGCCGTGGTCGACTATCGGCGCCGGGTAGTCGGCCGGCCGGTCGCCCTTGCGCAGGTGTGCGTCGTCGGCCGATCGGAGCTCCGACACCCACCGCCGGATGTACTCCCCGGACGGGTCGAACTTCTCGCCCTGGGTGGTCGGGTTGAACACCCGAAAGTACGGCGCGGCATCGGTACCGCAGCCCGCGCACCACTGCCACCCATGCTGGTTGTTTGCCATATCCCCGTCGACCAGCTGATCCAGGAACCACTCGGCGCCCCACTGCCAGGGCAGGTGCAGGTCTTTGACCAGAAACGATGCGACGATCATCCGCACCCGGTTGTGCATGAAGCCGGTCTCGCGCAGTTGACGCATCCCGGCGTCGACCATCGGGAAGCCGGTTTCGCCGGCCTTCCAGGACTCGAAGCGGCGTTTCGCGTCGGAACCCGTGTCGGTACGGATGCCGTCGAACTGGCTGTTCCAATTGCGCCAGGCGCTGGCCGGCCGGTGATGCAGCACATCGGCGTAGAAGTCGCGGAACGCCAACTCGCGCACATAAGCCTGGGCCCCGTCGTGACGGAGGTCGAGATCGGCGACCATGGTGCGGGGATGGACGCTGCCGAACTTCAGGTACGCCGACATCCGGCTGGTGCCGTGCATATCGGGCCGATTACGTTCCTCGGCGTAGCGTTGCAACCCGTTGTCCACGAACGACTTCCACTGTTTGCGGGCCGCGGCCTCGCCGGCAGCGATGTCGAGTTCGGCGCCGGGATCCGGGATTTCGGCTTGCTCGAACGGCAGCTCCGCCGGATCGAGCCAGCGCGCGGAGCCGGCGCTCGATTTCGCCGGTGCCCGCCAGCCGGACTCGCGCCACTGGCGCAGAAACGGGGTGAACACCTGGTAGGGGGTGCCGTCCTTCTTGGTGACCCGGCCCGGCGAGACCAGGTACGGCGATCCGGTGGCCACCAGGGGAACGGAATCCAATGCGGCACAAACCTTTTCGTCACGGCGCTTGCCGTACGGCGCGAAATCCTCGGAGATGTGCACGGCCGACGCGCCGATCTCCCCGGCGATGCGCGGGATCACCTTGTCGGGCCGCCCACGGGCCACCAGTAGCCGGCCATCCAGGTCGTCACGCAGCTGTCGCAGCGAGTCACCCAGGAACTGGAGGCGGCGCCGGCCGGAGGAAGCCTCGAGCTTCGGATCGAGCACGAAACAGGCGAGCACTTCGCCGTCGTCGGCCGCGGCATTCAGCGCCGGATGGTCACCCAGCCGCAGGTCGCGGCGAAACCATAAGAGGGTCGACATGATCCGATGGTTTCCTCAGCGGTTCAACCGCCATACATGGGTCGCCAGGACGGTCGCGAAGGAACACCACAGCGGGTACGCCGACAGGGCCAGTCCGGCCCGCGGGTCGGCTTGCGCGGTCCGACGCGCGAGGTCGACGCTGCTGGCCGTCAGGGCGGCGGCACCGACCGCGGACGCGCCGAGTTTGTGGAAACGGAAGAAGAGCCAGCTCCATGCGGCGTTGAGAACAAGATTGAGCCCGAGCGCCGCGGCGTAGCCGCGTGCCTTGTTGTGTTGTCCCGCCGCGCGAAACCGGTCGATGGCCACGGCGGACGTAACCGCGATGTCGCCGTAAAGGGTGGTCCACGCCACCGGGAAGGCGGCGTTGGGGGGCTGGTACGGCGGCTTGCGCAGCCGCGCGTACCAGCTGGAAACGGCCTTGGCGCTCGCGATGCTTCCGGATCCGCCGGCGACGGCGACGGCGAGGCTTGTCGCGGCCAGAGTTGACTTGTTCACGGCGTGCTCCGTTCGTGTTGATATTCGACTTGCGCTGCAACGGCTTTGGCGGGTTTCGGTGCGGTGGGCCACCAGATACGGTCACCGATGATGGCGAACAGCGCGGGGATGACCAGTGTGCGGACCACGAAGGTGTCCAGCAGGATGCCCAGGCCGACGATGATTCCCAGCTGGGTCAGCACGATCAGCGGCAGCACGCCGAGCACGCAGAAGACGGCGGCCAACACGATTCCCGCGCTGGTGATGACGCCGCCGGTGGCCGACACCGCCGCGACCATCCCGGCACGCGCGCCGCGCCGCGCGGACTCCTCGCGCGCGCGGGTGACCAGAAAGATGGTGTAGTCCACCCCGAGGGCGGCCAGGAACAGGAAGGCGAACAGCGGCGTGCTGTTGTCCAGCGCCGGAAAGCCGAAAACGTGGCTGCTGGCCCATCCGCCCAGGCCGAGCGCGGCCAGCGCCCCGAGGATCGTCGCCGCGAGCAGCGTGGGCGGCGCAAGTGCGGAGCGCAGCAGGACATAGAGCACGACGAGGATGACCGCAAGAATCGCCGGGATCAGCAGATGCCGGTCGTGGGTGGCCGCGTTGCGAACATCGAGTGCCTGCGCATCCGCTCCGCCCACCAGCGCCGCCGGGTTGGCGGACTTGGTCGTATCACGCAGCGCGGCAACGGTATCGAACGCCCGATCGGATGATGGCGGCGCGTCGATCACCACCGACCACTTGGTCAGCCCGGACGCCGAGTGGCCGGAATCGGTCGCCGAGATCACGCCGGGGGTCGCCTTGATGGCCTGCGGCACCCGCGGGTCGGTGGGGGCGACGACGAGCGTGGGGTTGGCCAGGCCGGCCGGAAAATGCGCGGCCACAATGTCGTAACCGGCCACCGAATCCGCGTGCACCCGGAACTGCTCGGTCTGCGACAAACCGATGCGCGTGCCCATTAGGCCGGTGGCAAGGGCCGCCAGACCGGCGATCGCGACGACCGCGACCAGCGCCGGACGCCGGTTCACCCACTCCCCGACGCGATGCCAGGCACCGGAGTCCGTGGTCGGGTTGTCCTCGGGGCGGGGAATGAAGGGCCAGAACAATCGACGACCGCACAGTCCCAGCAGCGGTGGCAGTATCACCAGGGCCGACACCGCGGCGATCACGAGTCCGCACGCCCCCAGCGCGCCCAGGCTGCGTGTGCTCGGCGTCGAGGCGAACAGCAAGGTGAGCAACGCCAGCACCACGGTGGCATTGCTGGCGACGATCGCGGGGCCGGCCATCCGCACCGCGCGGCGCAAGGCGTCTCGATGTTCGCTTGCGTGCGGAAGCTCCTGCCGATAGCGCGAAATCAACAGCAGCGCGTAGTTGGTGCCCGCGCCGAAGACCAGGACGCTGGTAATTCCGGAGGTGGCGCCGTCGAAGCTCAGCCCGGTCAGCGACGCCACGGCCGTACCCAGCGCCGCGGCGACCCGGTCGGCGAACCCGACCACCACCAGGGGCAGCAGCCATAGCACCGGGGAGCGATAGGTGACGATCAGCAGCAGTGCCACCACCGAGGCCGTCACCGCGAGCAGGGTGATGTTGGCATTGGTGAATGCGCCGGCGATGTCGGCGCCGAACGCCGGGCCGCCCGTGACGTGGGCCTGCAGCTCCGCCGGCAGGCCGGTGGAAGCGGTTTTGCGCAGGTTGGCGACCGCGTCGCTCAGGGTGAGGCCCGACAGATCGGCGCTGACGGGCACCACCCCGATGGTCGCCTTGCCGTCGGCCGACACCTGCGCCGGCACGGCGGCACCGTCCGGCCGTATGGCGGCCTGCATGCGGTCGCGGGCCGCCTGTGCGGCGGTGATGTCGGCGGGGGCGAGCGCGGCGCCGTCGGTGCGGCTGATGACCATGATCAACGGAACGTGGTCCCCGCCGGGAAACTGGCGGGCCATGGCGTCGACCCTGGCCGAATCGGACGTCGTCGGCACGGACAACGGCGCCTGGCCCGCCGCCGCGTTTGCGCCGACGACCACCATGAAACCGATGCCGAGTAGCACCGCACCCAGCGCGAACAGCCACGAGCGCCGTCCCGTCAGGGCTGCGGCCAAGCCATCCCACACCACGGATCAAAGTCTTTCAGTATATTAAACATTAATCAACTGAAATTACGCATCGTCACGCATTCGGGCGCCGACGGCACGCAACAAGGGGCACTATGAACATTATGGATGTGAGGGGCCGGGGGTTCGTCGCGCCGGGGTGCCCGCTGTGACGGCCGACCGCGGGCCGCTGACCACTCGCAAACGGCGGCACATCGACGTGTGCCTCGGTGAGCAGGTCAACTACGAGCAGCTCAGTACGGGGCTGGAGCGCTACCAGTTGCCCTACAACGCGCTGACCCAGACCAGCCTCGGCGACATCGACCTGTCCACCAAATTCTTCGGTGCGAACCTGCGGTCGCCGATTCTGATCGGAGCGATGACCGGCGGCGCCGAGTTGTCGGGCACCATCAACCGGAATTTGGCCGTCGCCGCTCAACAGCTTGGCGTCGGGATGATGCTCGGCTCGCAGCGGATAATGCTCGACAGCGCGCTCGGTGAGCGGGCGGCGGCCAGCTTCACCGTTCGTGATGTGGCCCCGGATGTCTTGCTGTTCGGCAACATCGGCCTGGCCCAGCTGACCGAGGCCGCCGTGCCCGAGCTCGCGAAGGCTCTCGATCGGGTAGGCGCCGATGCGCTTGCGGTGCACACCAATCCGTTGCAGGAAGCGATGCAGAGCAACGGTGACACGGACTTCTCGGGGTCGTTGGCCAGGCTGCGGGATGTGGCCGACGCAATAGATTGCCCCGTCCTGCTCAAGGAGGTCGGTCACGGGATCGGCGGCGTGGCGGCCGCGGAACTCGTTGGGGCCGAAGGGGACTTGCCGGTTTCCGGGATAGACGTCGCGGGCGCCGGCGGCACGTCATGGTCGCGGGTCGAGCAGTTCGTCCGCTACGGCGAGCTGCGGTACCCGCACCTGGCGGATTGGGGCATCCCGACCGCCACGGCGATCGTGGAGGTGCGGGAGGTGCTGCCGGAGATCCCGCTGGTGGCTTCGGGCGGTATCCGCACGGGTATGGACGCGGCCAAGGCGATCGCGCTGGGCGCCGACGTCGTGGCGGTGGCTCGGCCGCTGCTGCCCGCCGCGATCGATTCCGCTGCGGCCGTTGTCGATTGGCTGCAGCCGTTCATCGACGAGCTTCGCGTCTGCCTGCATGGCTGCGGAGTCGCAAGCCTTTCCGGGTTGCGCGCCGTCGAGCTCACGCCAGTCTCGTAGCGGCGTGTGACATGGCGGTGATACTGGCCTACGGGTCGCCGGCCCTCGGGCACCTGCTGCCGGTCGGGGCGCTGCTCGCCGAGCTCGCCGCCCGCGGTCACGAGGTTCACGCCCGCACCATGGCGGCCGGCGTCGCGACGATGCGCGGGGTCGGCGTGCACGCCGACCCCGTCGCCCCGGACATCGAGGCGATCGTCGGCGAGGATTGGCGGGCCCGAAACGCCTTGGAAGTGTTGAAGTTAACCATCGACGTGCTCTGCCGGCGCGCGGTGCTCGAAGTCGAGGACCTGCGGCGCGCGGTGGACGCGGTCCGGCCGGATGCGATCATCGTGGACGCGAACTGCTGGGGGGCGATGTCGGCCGCGGATGCCGGAAGCATCCCATGGCTGGTGTTCTCGCCCTTCACGCCGTACCTGCGGTCCCGTGGCGTTCCGCCCTTCGGTCCGGGCTTTCGACCGCTTCCCGGCATTGTCGGCGACTTCCGGGACGCCTCGGTGCGACCGATCGTCCGGCACCTGTTCGACCGGCCAATGCTGCCGCGAGTCAACGCCATTCGCACCGGGCTGGGGGTGCCGCCGGTCGCCTCGGTCGACGACTTCGTGCGGCGCGCACCGCTGCTGCTGGCCGTCGGCGGCGAGCCCTTCGAGTATCGGCATCCCGGCTGGGCCGGTTTGGTTCACCACATCGGCGCGTGTGTATTCGAACCCGCCCAGCGGGCCACGCCGGAGTGGGTCGCCGCCATCGAGCGCCCGGTGGTGCTGGTAAACACGTCCTCGATCAGACAGCCGGACGCCGCCCTGGGGCGGACCGCGCTGCGGGCGCTGGCCGATGAGCCCGTCCACGTGGTGGCGACGTTCCCCGCGGGCATACCACCCGATCTTCCGCGACCACCCAACGCGACCATATGCCGCTTCGTCCCCCACGGGGCGGTGCTGGAGCGCGCCAGCTGCGCCATCACGCACGGGGGGATGGGAACGACGCTGAAAGCCCTCGACCGCGGCGTACCCGTCTGCGTCGTGCCGTTCGCGCGGGACCAGGCCGAAGTCGCCCGGCGCGTCGAGGTCGCTCGCTGCGGTACCCGCCTGGCGGCCAAACACCTCACGGTGGCACGGCTGAGGGCGAAGGTACGCGCGGCGATGACCATGGCGGACGGCGCGCGCCGCGTGGCTGCCGGGTTCGCCGCGACCGGAGGTGTGCAGCGCGGGGCGGACCTGATCGAGCAGCGCGTGCTCGGCCCGGCGGCCCGGCGACCGGTGCGCTAGGTCGTGCGATCGCCGGTCTTACTCACCGACCGGCGCCGGCCCTTGGCCGGCGCGCGTTTGGCTTCGCTAGCCGACGGCTTGGGGGTCGCCGCGTCGAATTGCGATTCGAAGGTGGACATCGCCTCCATCATCGCCACGAAAACCCGGTGCGCGGCGGCCAGATCACGGTCGGACAGGTCGGCAAGGGCCGCGCGCAGTTCCGCGCCCAGGGGGGTGAAGAACGAGCGGGCCAACGCCATGCCCGGCTCTTCGTAGCGGAGCAGCGTCTTGCGCCGGTCGACGGGATCGGGCTCGCGCCGCAGGTGGCCGGAGTCGATCATGCGGTCGACCAGGTAGGTGATCGCGGCGGGGGACACGTCCAGCCGCTGTCGCAACTGCGCCGGCGTCAGCGGCGTCCCGGCGGTTTCGGCGACCATGATGTGCAGCAAGGCGTGCAAGTCGGTGCCGCCGACATCGTGCTGACGGGCGAAGTGCCGTCCGATGCGGTCCGATTGCGCTGTGAGTGCGCGCATGTCGGCCGACATCAACTTCTCGAGTTCGGCTCGGTCTAGTCGCCGATCAGCGGCGCCGCGCTTGGTCACTTACCTGTGTCCTTCTGCAAGATTCGCCGCTCAGCGTATCGGCGACCGCCGCGCGCGGCCCGCCTACCCCGCCAAGTGTCTCGCGTTTACACCCGATTGGCCGGTGAATACACCGGCCGAGCGGGGGGTTCAGCACTTGGTCGGGTCGTGACCCCAGTTCATCAGCGAAGCCACTTCTCCAGCTCGCGAGCGGTCATGTTGGGTCCCCTGGAAGCGGTCCCAGGTGGTCTCCTCGTCATCGTCGGCCATCGGTGACCTCAGCCCCGGGGGCGCAGCGCGCCGGGCTTGTGCACCGCATCCGCGCCCGTCTTGTCGCTGCGGACCTTGTACTGCGGCTCGTCTTCGGAGGCCCGCACGGTGCGTCCGGCAGCCTCGGTGTCCGAGGTGATTTCGCCCTCGACCGTTCCCCGGACGGTGCTGCCGTGGCTCCGCCACTCAACCTTGTCGCCCTCGTGAAATTTCTTGTCACCCATGTCGCTTCTCCTTTCAACAGTGCGACGGTGCCGCCGCGGGCCTTACGCCACCGCGCGCGGTAGCGGTGACATCGCGGGCGATGCCGCCGAACACCACGTCGCGGTAGGGTGCCGACGCGTTCCAAAAAAGCTGCCCCGCAAGGCCATACGGCTGAAACAACGCCCGCTGGCGGTACTGGGAGCCGCCATTGCCGTCGGGGCGCGCGGACAGCTCCAGCCAGAGCCGACCCGGCAACGGGATATCGGCGCGCAACCGGACCAGCCGCGGCGTGTCGATGCGCTCCACCCGCCACCAGTCCAGGGCCTCGCCCTCATGTAACTGCTGCCCGTCCAGCGGCCGGCGCAGAAACCGGACGGCGCCCAGCGCGCCGTTGATCCAGCCGCGCAGGGGCCATTCCAACGGAAACGCCGACCAGTTGCGCTCGGCGACGGCCGTTTGGATGGCCCACCATAGCGTTTCGGGATCGGTGCTGCTATTGCGTTGACGCACATCCTCATACAGCGATCCGCCGGCCCACTGCGGATCGGTGGGCAGCGGCTGGGAAGGTGCACCGTTCATGTCGGCGCGCGACCACCGGGTGCGCAGATCTTTTTCGCGCACGTGCGCGAGGGCGAGTTCGACGGCCTCCTCGTAGTGCATCAGTCCGCTGTCGGGATCGGGTATGTACCGGGCGATGTCGTGGTTGGCGCACACCACGTCGTTTTCCAGCGACTCCATCAGCGAGAAGGCCAGTTGGCGAGGAATGGGGGTGAGCAAGTCGACCCACGGCGCCGACAGCCGGGGGCTCAATAAGGGCACCGGCACCGCGGGCCGCCTGGGCAGGCCCGCGATCACGGCGTACTTGCGGATCATTTCGGTGTAGGCGAAGCGGTCCGGCCCGCCGATGTCGAATGGCCGGTTCACCTCCGCCGGCAGCTCCGCCGGGCGGACCAGGTAATAGAGCACGTCGCACACCGCGATGGGCTGGACGCACGTACGCAACCAGCGCGGTGCGACGATGAGCGGAAGCCGTTCGGTGAGGTACCGCAGCAACTCGAAGCTGGCCGACCCCGCCCCGATGATGGCGGCCGCGCGCAACTCGACGGAGGGCACGCCCGAAATTCTCAGCAGGCGCCCTACCTGCGCGCGCGAGGCCAGATGATCGGAGAGCTTCTGCCCGTCGGGCGTGATGCCGCCGACGTAGACGATCCGCGACAACCCCGCCTCGGCCGCGCACTCGGCCACATTGCGGGCCGCGCGTTCGTCGAAGTCCACGAAGTCGGGGCGCATCAGCGAATGCACCAGGTAGTACAAGACTTGTTGGCCTTCCAGCGCCCGGCGCACTGCGGTGGCGTCGATGACGTCACCCTGAACGACGTCCACCTGGCCACGCCAGGCGACGTCGTCAAGCTTGGCGGGGTCTCGGGCCAGCACGCGCACGGTGTGACCGTTCTCGAGCAGCTCGGGGATGAGCCGCGTGCCCAGGTATCCCGTGGCCCCGAACACGACGCAGTGCATCAATTCGCTCCTTCAGCCGATTGGTCGTTGGGGGTGGCGGTGTGGGCAGGATGCCCCGACGTGCGCCGGCGCTCCTTCAGCCGCGCTTCGTAGGCGTGGCGACGACCGTCCGTGAGCCGGCTACGCACCAGGCGTTCGACATCTCGGAAGCACCGGTAGTAACCCTCGTCGTAATCGTCGACGACCTGAAAGGTCCACCGGCCGGGTAACACGTTGCGCCCGATCAGTTCGCGGCTGATGTGTTGCGCCAGATCGGAGTGGCCAAGCTCGTACAGCTGGGCGACCGCGGCGTCGAGTTGCAGGTCGGCCCGCCCGGTCAGCTGGTGGAAGGAGTACAGGTGGCCCCGGGCGCGCTCGACGGTTTCCATAGCCTCGGTGACTTTGCCGACCGCCTCGGCGACGGCGTCGCTCGTGTCTGCGTGATCCATGGCTTCCTCCCCGACCGGTCGCTATGGCATTCCCCCTGGGATAGGGGCCGAATCCCCGTACCCGGCGTCCATGGCTTAATTAACTTAATATTTAAGCTACTGGAATAAATCCGGCATCGCCATGGTGGTCCACTCGTGATGGCTTGCCGAGCAAGGGTTTAGGCGCCGGCCCGCCAGGGATCAAACCGCCTTGAGATGCTTCTTGGTCGCCCTGCGCAGCTGGATCATCCGCGCGGCGCCGACGAGCACCGTCGTGGTCGCACCGGCAACCGCCGCCAGTAGGTAGCCGACCCCGACCGGCAGGTTCCAGTGGAAGCCAAGGAAGTGGACGGTTATGGATTCGGTGTTCTGCGCGACGAAGATAAGCAGAATGATCAAGATCACCAAGCCGACGACGAGCGCCCACCAGGCGGCCGCCAGCCGGGTGAACGATCGGGATGACGGCTCGGAGGGAACGTGCGGCTCAGTGCTCATGCTGGTGACTAGCCCCTCACGCAGTGGGCCAAACACGCTGGAACCTCGCGATCGTCTCGTGCCCCGCCGTTTAATCCGTCGGTTCTGGGGTATGTGGCCTGCGATGACTGTGAAAGAGGTACCGCAGCATGTCTGGCGCGGCCGGCGCAAGGTGATGCGGTTGCAACGAGACCTGTGGCTTGCGCAGTTGGCCCTCTGGCCGACGTTGATCGTGTCGGCCGTTCTGCTTTCGGCGCTCACTTGGGCTTTGTGGCAACGAAAGTGGCAACGCAAGTCTCGTCGGAGTCAACCCGACGCGGTGCCGCCCGTCACGGATCCTTCATGGGCCGGCGCGCCGCGGCCGCAGGCCGGCCTCAGCGGCTGACGCGTCTCGCGAACAGCCTCCAGGAGACGGCCGCCGACAGGAACGCGAATGCCTGTGCGACACCGATGCGGCCGGACGGAACGAAAAGCCCTGCGACATAACGGTCGACGAACCCCGTGCTGGGCAACGGATCCATGTCGGCGCGGCGACGGGCCCATGACTCCAGTGATGTCAGCGGGCATGGCAGCCTGAGCGCGACGACGGCGGCACCCCAGGCGACGGCCGCCCGGTGCAGCACGATGGTTCGCGGCCAGCGCAGCGCGAGGAAGCCGCCTGCCGGCACGTAGGCCAGGTAGGCGAGGTGCACGCCGACCGTCACCACGACCGCGGCGGCATACCCTCTTCTCATCGCCAAGCCGTCAGCCGACGCCGGCACGCACCTGGTAGCGGCGCTCGGCGTAGGCCAGATCGTCGCGCCAGAGCCTGCCGGCCGCGAAGCGCATGAGCGGTGTGATCAGCGGCGCCGCCCGAGACGCCCGCTTGAACCCGGGACGGTCCGAATGCGCGATGGTGGCTTCCAGCACGGCGGTGCGTGGCCGCCCGTCGGGGCCTGAACCGACCGGTGTGGCGTGGGTTTCCACGGTGCTGCCGGTTCCCTCGCCGTCCACGATGCGCATGACGATGGTGCGTGCCTCGGGGCAGCTGAACTCCGCGACAACGGGAACGCCCAGGCGGCCCATCCGGAAGGTCACCGCCACCAAGAAGCGATCGATGTGTTCGGTTGGCGTGGTGAGCACTTCGAGCCGGGCGAACGAGTACGGGTGGAACCATGTGCCGTGCCAGGGGTCAAGCCGATTGGCGATGATGTCGGCGGGCTCGCACACGCCCACCATGCGGGCGACGGCGGCCATGGTGTCACCGGCCGGCCGGGCCGGGATCACCGGCTCCTCCAACGGGGTCTCCCCACCCACGCCGTCGAGCCGCACCCACACCAGGATGCCGTCGTCGTGGCTGGGCAAGGGGCTCCAGCCGAATTCACCCGAGCGGCCGTCCAGGGCCAGCCCGTGCCATCGGCAGATCAGTGTCCCGCCGTGCACGGTCCCGGTGGCCAGGTCGGCCCCCAGGTGCGGGCAACTGCGGGGCCCGACGCAAAGCCGGTGTGCCTCGTCGCGCCAGGCGACGACGTCGACTCCGGCGACCCGGGCGCCGAACGGCCGCCCCGGACGCACGTCGGCGCTGCCTGCGAACGCGAACCAGTTCCCGGTGGGCCTTTTCAGGGCGCGTTCCAGCGCGGCGTCGATGATGGCCGGTTGTGCGTCCCGATAGGTCGGGGGCTGCTCGGCCCACGGCGTACGCGGAATCACCTGCAACGGCCAGTCTTTGGCTCGAGTGGCCGGCAACAGGTGTTGCAGCTGTTCACGAATATTCATCGTTGGGCAGGTCCTTCGCGGCTGGCGAGCCATCGCAACAGGGGTGACCGGCCACGGGTGGGCACCGTGACCAACGGGTGACCGGCCAGCCCCCATCTTCCCAGCAAATGGTTCGCCGCGCACCATCCCGTGGTCGCGGCCCGCTCCATGAGTGCGACGGGCAAATCGATGCGGACGGCGTCGCCGGCCAACAGCAGACCGGGCTGCGGCGTGACCACCGGGGGGCGGTGCGCATAGGATCCGGGCGAAAACAGCGGGCAATCGTTGCGTTGCAGCAGCCGCTCGCAAACGATTTGCGCCGCCGCGGTTTCCGGATAGATCTTGTGCAGCTGGCGCAGCATGGCGGCGCGCGACGGCGCGGCGTCGAGGGCGTAGGAATGCAATTCGACGACGGACCCATGGCGAGCGCGTGACCATTCCGCGGCCTGAAGTTCGTAGCGCTCCAACACGCTGATGTTGTCCAGTGGTTCGTGGCCGGCCGTGCCCAGGAACGCCGGCCGTCGGGCGGCGACGGACCGATCGAGCCACAACCGATACACGGCGAATGGCGGTGCGGTGCGCAGCTGTGCGATCTGTGCGCGCCAGTCGTCGGTGGCCAGGCCGGTCGATGCCGCGACGATGCGCTGCAGACCGGCCACGTCGGTGGCGAGCACCACGCCATCCGCCTCCACCTGGTCGCCCGAATCGGTCTGCACCCGGAACGGTTTCGACGGCCCCGTGTCGATGTGCGAGGCGCCAGTGCCGAGCCGGAAGCGCACGCCCCGCGCCTCGAGGTAGCGCCGCAGCGGCTCCCAGAGCGCGCTGTCGTAGTTCGACGTGGGGACGTCGAAGATCAGGCCCTCGGACGACCCGAGGAAGTAGATGTGGAACATGGTCGCCAACTCGGCCGCGGAAAGCTTCGAGGGGTCGGCGAAGAAGCTGCGAGAGAACACCTCGAACGCCAGATGCCTTGCCGCCTCGGGGAATCGGATGCTCTTCAGGAACGTCGCGGCGTCGAAGTGGTCGAGGCGCTCATAGATTCCCGGCACCGAGACCGCCGCCAGGGGCGCGGCCGCACGAGCGTCGATCTGCAGGAAGTCGCGGAGCCGGAAGGTCGGGCTGCGCGCCGCGAAGGCCACCGCGTTCCACGGCGGGGTCCGCGGCAGCCCCCGGAAGGTGTCGCGCCGGCCCGCCCCGTCGATCAGCGGATAGTCGGCGACGGGCGTGAGCATCCGCAACTGCGGATCGATGCGCCCAAGCAGGGACCGCAGGTTGTAATACTGCCGGAAGAACGCGTGGAAGCCGCGATTCATCGCGAGGCCGGTCCCCTCGTGCTGGTCCGTCCAGCCGCCCACCCGGCCGCCGAGGTAGGGTTCGCGCTCGATCACCTCGACGGCGACGCCGCGTTCGGCCAGTCCGGTGGCGGCGGTCAGGCCCGCGATGCCGCCGCCCACGACGACCACCCGGGGTTGTGACTCCAGCGCACTCGCATCCGGCAATCCGGTTGTCGCGGGTAGTGTTTCGCGCCGTCGATCGGTTCCGATGGCCGTCATGGCGCATCCGCCAGGAAGGTGTGCACGATGTTGGCCTCCCAGCCGGGCATCGTTTCGCTGTGCACCGCGGTGAAGCCCGCATCGGCGAGGCGGGCACGGAATCGTGCTGCGCCGTCGAACTCCAGCACGCTGCGCCACAGGTAGCGGTACAGCGCCGTGTCCCGGGTGCGCCACCACCCGGTGGGAATGATGATGCCCCAGCACACGGCGTGCCAGATTCGGGTGGCGGTCGCGGAGTCGCGCACCGAGTATTCGTGCACCGCCAGGGTGGCGCCGGGTCGCAGCAGCATCCGGAGTTTGCGCAATTGGCCGTCCCGGTCGGCGAGGTTGCGAATCAGGTAGGCGGCCAGGATGCCGTCGAACGGTCCGGTGATGCCGTGCTCTGCCAGCTGCTCGACGGGGGTGTGCACGAATCGCACCGACGGGGGCCAGTCCTTCGCTTCCGCCGCGTCGAGCATGCCCCGCGAAGCGTCGACGGCGACGATATCGGCCTCGGGTGCCACGGCGAGCAGCGCGGCCGTCGAGGCGCCGGTGCCGCACCCGACGTCGAGCAGCCGTAAGCCCTTGCCGCGGTCGCGGATTCGCATGCGGCGGGCGGAGAGCAGCAGTTGGTCGTGGTAACCGGGGCTGGCGCCGACCAGCCGGTCGTAGGCCGTCGCTCCCGCATCGAAGGCGGCCGACAACTGGTCGGGGGTGGGACCCGCCTCATCGACGCGCACGTTGGCGTTCCCATCCCAGCAGCACGGCGGTGGCCAGCGCGAAGCCGAACAAGAAATCCTCGACCGGGATGTCGAACGGGAAACGCAGGCCGGTGATGTGTCGAGCGTCGTAGCTGACGATGGGGGAGCTGAGCTTGGTCAGCCAGCCGTCGACCGGGACCTGGAAGCCGAGAATGATCAGCATCGACAGCCAGTAGGCCGGCCGCCGGAAGAGCCCCGTGCGCAGCACCGCCAATTCCAGTGCGATCACGGCCAATACGGCCGCCACGGCCGGAACGGTGTAGCCCACTCCCGTCATCGGCGGTTGACCCTTTCCAGAATGGTGCTGACGGCGTTGTAGGTGAGCAGCGCGCATATCGGGATGACGATGAAGAACAGCACCTCTTCGATCGGCACATGGAACGGGATGCTGAGGCCGGTGATGTAGGCGCGGTTGTACGCCCACACGTGCGCGGCGATGGCGATCTCGTCCCAGAGCAGGAATACCGCGGCCACGGGCCAGACCGCCTTCACGAGCCGCCGCCATTGCCGGTAGACGCCGGGACCGAACATCTCCAGGGGCGCGGTGATCGCCAGGCATGCGGCCAGGACCAACAGATATTGCCAGCGATCGGTCATGCGGCCCCCGGGCGATCCGAAACACCGGGCGAACCATTGCGCGCCCGCCACGACCGTATCAGCCCGATGCCGGCGACCCGCAGTCGTCGAGCCCTGCCGACCGTCGCCCGGTGATTGAAGACCGCGAAGTCGCTTTCTTCGATGCGGTCCAGGATTTCCGAGTACAGCGCTGCCGCGGCCGCGACGCACGGTTGCGAACGGGGGCTGAGCATCGCGATGCCGGGAGCGGCGAAACGGTAAGTCTCCCGGGTGATCTCGTGTTGAGCCGCCAGCGCCTCCTTGACCCGCGGATCGGTGCGGCGGTGTTCGTGACACCAGGTCAACAGCTCGCGGTCGACGCCATGGGCGGTGAGTTCGTCGGCCGGCAGGTAGACCCGCTGCCGCAGCAGGTCTTCGTCGATGTCGCGCAGGAAGTTGGTGAGCTGGAATGCCCTGCCCAGCGCGGCGGCATAGGGCGCGGCCTCCTCGACCGGCACCACCGTCCCCAGTACGGGAAGTACTTGCAGCCCAATGGCTTCGGCGGAACCGCGCATGTAGAGGTTGAGCGCCTTACGGTCCGGATAGTCGGTGACCGTGAGATCCATCCGCATCGACGCCAGGAAATCGTCGAACAACTCGGTGCCGATCCGGTACCGGCGCGCGGTGTGGGTCACCGCGGCGAGCACGGGATTGTCCAGGTGGTCTCCGCCCGCAAAGAACTGGTCGGCCAGTTGCTGGAGTCGTTGGGCGCGGATGTCGGTGCGCAGCTGGGGATCCAGGTCGTCGAGGATGTCGTCGGCGTAGCGCGCGAAACCGTAAAGGGCGTGCACCGCCGGCCGTTGGTCGGGCGCCAGCAGCCGGGTGGCCAAGAAGAAGGTGCGCCCGTGCGCGGCGTTGAGTTCGCGGCAGCGCCGATACCCTGCACGCAGGCGCGGATCATCGATTCCGGCCGCGTCCAATTCGCTGCGGATCATGTCAGCCCGGCTCCCATGTCGTGGTGTGTCGCCATCCGGTCGGCTCGCCCGGCATTCGGGCCGGTGATGCGGTCGGCGGCGAGCCGGCCCGAGATCAGTGTGGTGGGCACACCGACACCGGGCACGGTCGACGACCCGGCGAGCACCGCGTTCTCGACGCCGCGCACCATGTTGGCCGGCCGGAACGGACCGGTCTGCCCGAAGGTGTGGGCCAGCGCGAAGGGGCTGCCCGCGGCCATGCCCTGCCGCGCCCAGTCGGCGGGTGTGACCACGTCCAATACCGTTGCATCGTCGGGCAACCCGGGCAACAACCGCGCCGCCACATCGCCGATGAGGTCGTGGACATAGAGATCGCCGACGCTGCCCCAGTCGATGTTCCCGCGATCCAGGTTCGGCGCCGGGGCGAGCACGTACAGCAGATCGCGCCCGTCGGGGGCCAGCGTCGGATCGGTCGCGGTGGGGCGGGTGACCAGGAGCGACGGGTCTTGCATCAGCCGTCCGTCGCGGATGATGTCGGTGAACGTCTGATCCCAGGACTCACCGAACAGGATGGTGTGATGCGCCGTGTCCGACGCGACGCGGCGGCAGCCCAGGTGAGCCACGACCGCCGACGGCGCGTGCCGCAGCCGCACGGGGCGACGCGGTGTGCGGCCCAACAATTCGTAGGTCTTCGGCAGTTCGGTGGTCAGCACCACCGCGTCGCAGGCGATGGGGTCCAAGCGATCCGTTCGGACGGTGCTGACCCGCCCTCCGACGCGGTCGAGCCCGGTCACCGTCGCGTTGTAACGGAACTGGACCCCGGCCTCGGCGGCCGCCGAGGCCAGGGCGTCGGGGAGCGCGCGAACACCGCCACGCGGAAAGAACACGCCCGCGACGGTGTCCATGTAGGCGATGACCGCGTAGACGGCCAGAGCGTTGCGCGGCGCCACGCCGGCGTACAGCGATTGAAACGTGAAGACCCGCTGCAGCCGGGGATCGCTGATGTGGCGCCTGACCACGCGATCCCATTTGCGGAACCCGCCGATCGCGGCCAGCCGCGCCAACTGCGGCGTGAGCAACGACAGCGGGGAATCGAAATTCGCGGCGATGAACCCGTCGAATTCGATCCGGTACAACCGCTTCAGCCACTCGCGCAGCCTCCGGTAGCCCGCTGCCTGCCCGAAGCCAGCGAACTCTTCGATGGCGGTTGCCATCCGGTCCGGATCGGTGTGCACGTCAAGTGCGCTGCCGTCGGCGAACACCGCCCGGTAGGCCGGATCAAGCGGCAGCAGCTCCAGCCGGCCCGACCGGCTGCGGCCCACGGCCGCCAAAGTCTCATCGACGATGTCCGGCATCGTGAGCACCGTCGGCCCGGTGTCGATGCGGTAGCCGTCGATGTCGAGCCGGCCGGCACGGCCGCCCGGCCACGGCTCGCGCTCAACTACCGTGACCGCCCGCCCCCGTCCGGCCAGGTGCAACGCGGCGGACAGGCCCGCCAGGCCGGCGCCGATCACCACCACGTGCTCGCTGCGTCCTCCGACAGTCCGCATATCAGCATGCTCCCAAACTTGTGGCACTCATACGGCGCGATCCGTACACGCGGCCGCCATTTCGTCCAGCCCGGCACGGACGGGCTCCTCGATCGGTGCGTCGCCGAGGTGTTCGCGCGCCGACGCGACCCGGTCGTTGATCATCTCCTCGATCATCGCGACGGCCCCGGTCTTGACGATCAGCGCCTTCCACCGGTCGAGCGCATCGTCGTCGAGGACGTGGCCGTTCATCAGTTCGTTCATTTCGGCGCGGGTGGTCGGATCGGCCAGCTGGTGTGCGGTCACCACGACGCTAGTTGCCTTGCGTTCCAGCAGGTCTCCGGCACACGGCTTTCCCGTGGTCGCCGGCGAGCCGAAGATGCCGAGGACGTCGTCGCGAAGCTGGAACGCTTCCCCGACGTCGGCGCCGTACCGGCCCAGCCGTGTCATTGTTCGATCGTCGCAATCGGACATCGCCGCGCCGATTTCCAGCGGTCGCCGCACGGTGTAGTTACCCGACTTGCGCCGCGCCACGTCGAGCACGGCGTCCAGCGTAGGCATGTGCCGGACGTCGCTCGTCAGGTCGCCGAACTGACCCATCGCCAGCTCGGTGCGCATCGTGTCGTAGTGGGGCCACGCCCGCTGCAGGCGCCCGGGTTCGACGCCGCTCTCGCGCAGCATCTGCTCGGACCAGATCAGGCAGAGGTCACCCAGCAGGATGGCGGCCGATTCACCGAAGCGCCGCGCCGAGCCGGATAACCCGCGCTCGCGGTGCCATTGGGCGAATTGAAGGTGTGCCGAGGGGCGCCCCCGCCGTTCGGGCGAACCGTCCATGACATCGTCCTGCAGCAGCGCAAACACGTGCAGCAACTCGAAACTGGCGGCCGCCCGCAACGCGGATTCGCCGGGCGCGCCACCGCACAGCCATCCGAGGTACGCGAACGTCGATCGCACGCATTTGCCGCCAGAGATGAACGCCGTCAGGATGTCGCTCGCAGCATCGACGCGCGTGTCGTCGAGCTCGCGACGCCGTGGCGCGACGAAGTCGGCGAGGTGGGCGAGAACTACGTGCCGCACGTGCGAGCGCCATTCGTCGAAGTCCTGGATATCTGGCCGTTCCGCCGCGATGAGCGGCGACTCGGTGGCGGGTGTCAACGACAAAGCACCCATCTTGGCCACGCGCTCCCTCCTGGACGGCTTGGCATTCCCAGGCTAGATCGGCTCAAACACACGCGGTCAGCACCGCTGCTCGGAGCGTTAAACCGGCCTTACGTCAACCCTGCAGCCGCTCCGATCGACCCTTCTCAACCTCGGACGATCCTACCCATCACCTTCAATAACTTAAACATTAATTTACTGAAACTCTTCTCGGTCCGCCAGTCGGGAGCGGCATCGTCGTGAACCCTTCGCGCTCCCGGCGAGGTCGTCACCGAGGATCATTTCAGTCAATTAACCATTAACGAACTGAACTGTATGGCGGTTCAGGGATATGCTCACAGTGTTATGGAAGCTGACGGGCAGCGCGGGAGCCGCGATGCGCTGGAGTCGCTGATCTCTGCCGATCTGCGAGAGATATCAGCCGAATCCGACCAGATCGGTCGGCAGTTCGCGATGTCACATCATCTGCGGCCCAACGACTTCCGTGCATTGATGTATGTCATGGTGGCAGAAGGCGCCGGGCGCCCGATGACCTCGGGTGATCTCAGCCAGCGGATGGGACTGTCCGGTTCGGCCATCACCTACCTCGTCGATCGGTTGATCGATTCGGGACACATCCGTCGCGATTCACACCCAGACGATCGTCGTAAGGTCGTCCTGCGTCATGGCGAAACCGGCCTGGCCACCGCCCGGTCCTTCTTCAGTCCGCTGGGCGCCCTCACCCGTGTCGCCCTGGAGGAGCTGCCCGATGCGGACTTGATGGCCGCCCATCGGGTGCTCGGCGCGATGATCCACGCGATGCAGCGATTCCAGGCCGAGGCAAGCGGGCCCCGGCCTTGATCGGGGGACCTCCGAGCTGGCTTTTTGCCGGTTTGACGGCATTGCCGGCGGGTATCCACGGCTCATTAGCGTGTCCGGCAAAATCGCTCGGACTTACGTGAAGGGTGGTGTGGCCCAATGGAAGCGGTCAGCTGCCGGTGCGGTCGCCTGGCGATCGCGTTCGCGTTCGCGGTGATGGTCGTCGGATCCCCCAGCCCGGCGAGCGCCGATCAAGCCGTCACGGTGTTTCCCGGTATGGAGATTCGGCAAGGCGGCACAGTTTGCATGGTCGGTCTGGTGGAGCCCCGACTGCGGGTCGCGGTGACCAGCGGCCAATGCGAGAGCGGAGCGTCGGAGGTCACCGACCGGGACGGAAACCCGGTGGGAACGGTGGTGCTCGCGCGCCGCCAGGCCGCCGACGACACGGCGGCGAACGGCGCGATGCTGCCCGTCGAATACGAAGTCATTGCGCTTGGCGCGTCCGTGACGGCCTCGGACGTGCTGCCGACCGGCCGGCAACTGACGTCATCGCCCGGCCTGCGCGCGCAACCCGGGCTGCCGGTGTGCCAGTTCCGCCGAGCGGTCGGCCAGTGGTGCGGATCGATCAGCTCCGTCAGCGGTGGCCGCTTCATCATTGCCGACGTCGCCGTGGACAGCCGCGACTTCGGCGGTCCCGTTTATGCGCTGACGGACAACAACTCGGCGGTGATCGTCGGGTTGTTCGAGGGAATATGGGGATCGGTGCCCGAGATGGAGTCGTGGCAGGCGGTCATGCAGCAGGTCTACATCGACGGCCGCTCACAGAATCAGCAGCAACAACCGCCCGGTGAAGCGCGGATGATCGGGCGTCGGCTGGCCGCGTGAGCGCCCTGGAACATTGAGGCTCGGCCAGAGGCAACGCCCCGAGCGGAAACTCGCCGCGTTTTCTTCGCCGGGAAACGGGAACCCGCCGCCGGTGAACGTTTCCGATCTTGTCGCGGCGCCCTTCCAGTGGGGCTCCGCTATCCGGGGAAAACGGTTGTTCCATCCCATCGGGGTGCTGGCGGAAGGCTTCTTCGAACGTCTCGCGCCCTCCGGCCAGGGGCTGCCCATTTCGTCGTCCGAGATTGTCGCGCGGGTGTCCAAGGCCGGGGGCACCCCGGGCGCCTTGCCGGACTTCATCGGCCTGGCCTTCCGGTCAACGCCGCCGCAGGCTCCCGGGCCGTGGGACATCCTGGTCGTTTCCTCGGGCTCAGGGGTGCTTTCCCGGGCGCTGGCACTGCGGCCGGCCATCTCCTGGAGCGGTCAGACTCTGACCACCCTGATGCCGCTGCACTATCAGGGAGACAACTGGTGGCTCAGGGCCCGGATCGTGAGCGAGATCGACGGCCCCGGCCTGTCGTTGGACAGCGTCCGCAAGCGGCTCGACCATGACAAAATCGAGGTGTCAGTCGATCAGGCTTGCGGCACAGGCGATTTCACACCGCTGGGCCGGCTCACGCTGACCGGCGTCATCGACCCCGAACGGGCGGGGGACGTATCGTTCGACCCCGTCATCAACACTCCACCCGGCGTGAGCCTGCACCCGCGGTGGCTCGCCGATCTGCGGGCCCGGGCTTATCGGCGGAGCCGTCACGGCCGAGACGCGAACTAGGGAGCCGGCACGCAGAGCGAGGTCCTGGATTCGAGGTCGTTCGTCGACGCGGTCGCCCGTGAGGCATCCGCGGGGCGGTTACGGCCCGACCGGTGCCCTGACCCGTCACGGCAGCGTGCTGATGGTGCCGTCCGTCAAGAGTTCGGTGTAATAGCCTCCGCCCGGGTAGAAATCGGGCGTCAGTGTGCCCGCGAACATATCGGCGATCCAGCCTCGCGTTAGGCCCCATACCGCCGCGACATTGCCCGGCTTCGGACGGCCACACACCAGGTTTTCGTAAGCCGGCGACGACGGGCCGAGCGCGTCGCCGTGCGCGCCGGTGACGATCTTCACCCCATGAAATGTCCGGTCCGACAGGAACCGTTCGATCGCCTTCGTACCGAGTTGGAAGAAGTTGCACAGCAGATGGGGCGACGCCGTGGCGTAGATAGGCAGCGTGGTGCCTGCCAGACCTGCCAGCGCTTGGTCGGTATTGGAACCGAGGAACGACTTCACGCCGTCTTCGCTGACGATGCCGCGCATCTGGGCGAAGGTGTCCGGGTAAGCCGTGTGCAGGCGCTCGGCGACATATTCGACGGCCTCGGCCCCCGCCGAATGCCCCACGAATACCAACTTCTCGGGTAGCGGCGTGACAGATCGGCCGGCCTTGGCGGCCGCCATCGCGAAGGACGACGCCAACGCGCCATTCGGATCGTCTTTGTGGGCAAGGACATCGGCGATGTTGTTCAGGAAGCCCGTGTTGTCGATGAGGTGCTCCACGGTGCAGCCGGAGAGGTTGATGGTGGACAGCTTGGTGGCCATCACGAGGTAGCCGCTGGCGGCAACCTCGGCGGCGAAGGCGGACCAGACCTTCGCGCCCTCGACGAAGCCGTGCTGCAGCCAGACCAATCCCAGCGGCGGCGTGCTCGGGAAATACCATGTCGTCGGAACCGCCCGGGTCTCGGTTGCGCATGCGACGTCGGTCGTGCTGTCCGCTTCCGTGGATTCGGCGCGGGCCTGGCGCGGGGCAAGCATCGCGGCGGCCACCGCGGTGATGCACATTGCGGCCGCGCTGGTGCGACGGGCGCGCCGGATCAGCGAACCGGAGATCATTAAGAAATTGAACCATTTAGTCGCGCGGATTGGGCTTGATCAGGCCCCAAGTGCGGTAGGTCTTCTTCCTCAGCCGGTGCGCCCGAGCAGGTGACGCAGGGCCTGGTCGAGGTCTGGCTGGCGAAACCGGTGCCCGGCGGCAGTCAGCTTTTGCGGGGTCACTCGCTGATTGGCGCACGCGAGCTCGCGGGCGCCCTGCTCGCCGAGCAGCAGCCGAGGCCCCAGCGCCGGCACCGGCAACACCGCGGGCCGGTGCACGACGTGAGCCAGGGTGGCGGTGTATTCGCTGTTGCGAACCGGTTGAGGGGCAACGGCGTTCACGGGACCCGCCAGGGCTTCGTCCCATAGGGCGCGGTGGTAGATGTCGACCAGGTCGTCGATGCCGATCCACGAGAGCCATTGCCTGCCGTCGCCGAGCCGGCCACCCAGGCCGGCACTGAACAACGGACGCATCAGCTTCAACGTGCCGCCGCGTGGGGATTGCACGATGCCGGTGCGCACCTGCACCACCCGCACCCCGGCCTGTGCCGCAGGTGCGGTCGCCGCCTCCCAATCCGCCACGAGATCGGCGAGGAAGCCCTCGCCGCGGTCGCTGTCCTCGGTCAAAATGTCATCACCGCGGTCATATCCGTAGAACCCGATCGCCGAAGCCGAGATGAACACGGCCGGCCGCTGTGGGCCGCGGCCCACAGCTTCAGCCAGCCGGCGAGTCGGGCCAATCCTGCTGTCGCGGATGGCCTGTCGATGCTTCTCGGTGAACCGGCCGGCGATCGAGGCGCCCGCCAGATGGATGACCGCGTCCACCTGATCGAACAGTCCCGGGTCGGGCTCGTCGGGATTCCACTCCCGCTCGTCGTCGGTCCGCGGGGCGTGGCGAACCAACCGGACGACGCGATGGCCGCCGGTGCTCAGAAACGCCGTCAACGCCGAACCCACCAACCCCGACGCACCGGTGATCGCGAACGTCGCCGGTGCCAGCCCATTCTCTGCGGCCAGCCGGTGCGCGGCCAGATCGTCGGCCAGCTGACGGTGCCGGTAGACGAACATGGGGCGCAGCAATGACCCGGGCACCGGCGTGTCGACCCTGTCGATGACCCTGGTGCGGCCGTCGCCGACGTCTTCGAAGTCGTGGGTGTGCCGCCAGCGCACCGCCATTCGTGCCGGCAGCGCGGCCAAGCCGTCGCCACCGATCGCGTCGACGAAGCGCCGCGGCGGGTCGTAGCCCCCCGCCTGGTGCACGGCGACCCAGCGCAGGCCGCCCGGTAGCGCCAGCGTCGCCCGACCGTCCTTCAGTGACGAGGCCTCGGTGACCAGTCGCATCGGCTGCCACGGCGGCGAGAGCCGGGCGAACGCGCCGGGGCGGGCATGCCAGGCGAAGACGTCGGCGATCGGCGCGTCGACCACGCTCGAATATTCCAACCCCATACTGCAGGTTAGCGGTTCGGCAGGGGATTCTCGATGATGGGCATGCGCGCCCGCGGCTGCCGTTCGGCGCGCTTGGCCGCCAGATACACCTGCGCGGTCTCGCGGGCCACGGTTTTCCAGTCGAAGTCCGAGGTGAGTCGCTCGCGGGCGGCGCGGGCGCGGCGCTGAGCGGCAGCCGGATCGTCGAGCACGATCCGCACGGCCGAGGCCAGCCCGGTGATGTCGCGGGGCGCACACGACACCCCGGTCCGGCCGTTGATCACCGCCTCGCCCAGGCCGCCGATGTTCGACGTCACGAGCGGAGTGCCCGCCGCGGCGGCCTCCAGGGCGACGATCCCGAACGGCTCGTAGTGGCTGGGCAGCACCGCGACGTCGGCCCGATGCAGCACCGCGAGCAGCTTGGCGTGGTCGAGGTGCCCGGCGAACCGAGTTGCCTTGAGCACGCGGTGCTTTCGGGCCTGCTCGACGAGCCACTCCTGCTGGGTGCCCTCGCCGGCGATGGTCAATGTGGTCCCGGGATGGGTGCGCCTGATCCGCGGCAGGGCGGATATGACGTCGTGCACGCCCTTCTCGTACTCCAGCCGCCCGAGGTAGAGCAGTTCGGCGGGACCGGTGCGCGCCCGCCGCTCGGCGAACGGCCAGCGCGCGGCGTCGATACCGTTGCGGATGACCGTGATTGCGGCCAGGCCCGGACCGAACAGTTCGGTGATCTCGTCGCCCATTGACGCCGAACACGTGATCAGCGAATCGGATTCGCGAACCAACCACGACTCCAGGGCGTGCACCTGACGACTGATGGCACCGGAGATCCAGCCGGAATGCCGTCCGGCCTCGGTGGCGTGAATGGTGGAAACCATTGGCACGTCGTAGAACTGGGCGAGTGTGATCGCGGGATGGGCCACCAGCCAATCGTGCGCGTGCACGACGTCCGGACGCCACGACCGGGTGGTGCCCCGCTTCTTCAGCGACAGCCCGGCGCGGATCATGGAATGGCCCATCGCCAGCGTCCACGCCATCATGTCGGCGCCGAACGAGAATTCGTGCGGGTCCTGGGCGGCCGCGATCACCCGGACACCGTCGACCACCTCGTCGGACGACGGGTGCGTGCTGGGGTCGGTGCCCGTGGGTTGGCGGGACAGCACGACGACCTCGTGGCCGGCGGCGGCCAGCGCGGTCGACAGGTGATGCACGTGCCGGCCGAGCCCGCCGATCACCACCGGCGGGTACTCCCACGACACCATCAGGATTTTCACGGTGTCGCCCCACTCATCGGGGCAGCCTGCGCGCGTCCAGTGCGCCGAAAAGTCCATCGGCGCGGTTCCATCCGTCGGCCAGCCGCCCGGCGGCGTCGCGCCGGCCGGACGCCAGCGCGCCCGCGATCTCGCGGGTGGCGTGGGCGTGCAGGTGGGCGCGGTACCGCGCGTAGTCGGCGGCCGAGTCCTTACTCACCATGAACGGCCAGTCGCTGGAGACGGTGAGCAGGGTCTCGCGCAGGATCTGGTCGGCGACGTGGTCGCGGGGGAGCGGCCCGTCCAGCGACGCCCGCTGCGACAGCGCCTTGTCCACGGTGCTGAGCGCCATGTCGACCACTTCGTTGTTGAGCTGGACGAGATCGGCCACCTTGTCGCCGGCCCACACCTGCCAGTCCTTGCCCGAACCCCACGAACTGGGTGGCAATTGCACTGCGCGCCCGACGAATCCGTCCGCGATGGCGTCGTTCAACGTTCCCACCCGCACACCGGCGGCGGGCAGCTCGCGCAGCACCCGCTGCAGCCACGTGGGGCCCTCGTACCACCAGTGGCCGAACAGTTCGGTGTCGAATGCGGCGACCACGTGGGCGGGCCGCCCGATCCGCTCGGATTCGCTCGTCAGCCGGTTGCGGACCACGTCGACGAAGTCGGCGACATGGCTGTCGACCGCGTGGTCGGCGCGCTCGGGATCGTAGGGCGCCTTGGCCTCCGACGGCACGTTACGGCCGGTCACCCGCGCCGGCTTGAGCCCGGTGAGGTGGTCGTAGGTGTGGAAGTCGCGGTAGGCGGCGTGCCCCGGGTAGCCCGATTTCGGTGACCACACCCGATAGCTGACCTGCAGGTCGCGCCCGAACGCGACCACGTCGGTGTCGCCGACCGGCCGGCCCAGCGCGGTATCGCCGTGCAGCGACGGGCCGTCGACCATGAAGTGAGTGACACCCGCGGCGGCGTAGTCGTGCTCCAAGCCGGGCGCGTAGGCACATTCGGGCGCCCAGATTCCGGTCGGGCGATGCGCCATCCGCTGCTGAGGATCGGCCAGCCCCTCGCGCAGGGCGAACTCGCGTAGCCGCGGCGCGAGCAGCGGTTGGAACGGGTGAGCCAGCGGGCCGCCGAGCAACTCCACGGTGCCGGCGTCGATCAGGCCCCGCAACAGCGGACTGCCGCCGTGCCGCCAGTGGGTGGCAAATTCGTCCAGCGCCCGATCCGCCTCGGCACATTCGCGAATGCCCAAGTCGCGCAACGCTTCCGGTGTGCATGACGCGAAGCCGGCGGATTTTGAGCGGGGAGCGGACCGCACGCTGGCGGCCTCGGCCGCCCGCAGCCGCCAGTTGGCCAGCCAGTGATGCATGCCATCGAGGCAGTACGGGTCGTCGAGCTGCGCGTTGACCACCGGAGTGACGCCGAGCGTGACCAGCCGCTGGCGGTCCTCGTCGGCCAGCGTGGTCAGCACCCGCATCAGCGGTAGATAGGCCGCCGCCCAGGATTGGTAGAGCCACTCCTCGCCGACCGGCCACCGCCCATGATGTGCCAGCCACGGCAGGTGGGTGTGCAGGACCAGGGTGAACATGCCGGGCACCCGCTCATGCGAATTACTCACGGCGCTACCGCGATTGCGATCAGATCCAGGCTGTCGTCGATGTCACGGCGGCCGCTTTCCAGTATCTCGAAGTCGTCACACGTCACTGCGGCGACGTCGGCGGCCAGCTCGGCCGGCCAGGGTGCGCCGGCCATCGCGAGCTCGATCTGCGCCTCGATAATCGAGCCGCCGTGGCGGGCGTCCAGCTCCCGCAGCCGCGGACCGTGGAACACCCCGCTGACCGACACCTCGCGGAAGCCGGCGTCGACCAGCAACTCGGTCAACTCGCCGGCGTTGAGTTCGCGGGTGTGGAAGGGGTTGATCGGGGTGTCGCGGCCGGGGGAGAAGGTGATCCGGTTGGGGGTGGACACCATCAGCAACCCGCCGCGCCGCAGCACCCGCGCGCACTCGGTCACGAATTGTGCCTGATCCCACAGGTGCTCGATGACTTGGAAGTTGACCACAATATCCACCGACGCGTCGGGCAGTGGCAGCTCGGCCAGGTTCGCCCGCATCACCTCCACCTGCGGGTAGCGCGCGCGCACGTGTGCCACCGCGGCCTCGTCGTAATCCACGGCCACCACCCGACGAGCGACGCCGGCGATCAGATCGGCGCCGTACCCCTCGCCGCAGCCCGCCTCGAGCACCTCGCGGCCCGCGCAGCGCCCGGCCAACCGCTGGTAAACCACCTGGTGGCGGCGAAACCAGTAGTTTTCGACGTCCAGATCCGGGATGGTGCGCTCGCCCGTCAACGTCAGCACGGAGTCAGCCGACGGCGGGGGATCACCGGGGCTGCGTCGGGGGTCGTCGGGGACGGTTGCGCTCATCGCATAGGCAGGCTAACGCGAAGTGTCGGATTCGCGAACCGCGAGCCGGGCGCCCCCGGCCGCCGAGGGCAGACACGCCGCAAGAACGTGCAGTACGACCCGCTATGGTGTGAATGCAGGCTGCACAAAGTTACCGAGTAGTAACACGACCGTGCGCTGCTAAACGCGTACTGAAAGTCTCGTGGTCGAATGCTGCGAGGCTCCTTCAATAGGAGGACGAACCACACTCATGACGAACATCGTGGTCCTGATCAAGCAGGTCCCAGACACCTGGTCGGAGCGCAAGCTGAACGACGGCGATTACACGCTGGACCGCGAGGCTGCCGACGCGGTGCTGGACGAGATCAACGAGCGCGCCGTCGAAGAGGCCTTGCAGATTCGCGAGCGGGAGGGCGGCGACGGTTCGGTGACCGTGCTGACCGCGGGCCCCGAACGCGCCACCGAGGCGATCCGCAAGGCGCTGTCGATGGGCGCCGACAAGGCCGTCCACCTCAAGGACGACGGCATGCGCGGTTCCTGCGTGGTGCAAACCGCATGGGCGCTGGCGCGCGCGCTGGGCACCATCGAGGGCACCGAGCTCGTCATCGCCGGTAACGAGTCGACCGACGGCTCCGGCGGCGCCGTGCCGGCCATCATCGCCGAGTACCTGGGCCTGCCGCAGCTGACCCACCTGCGCAAGCTGTCCATCGAGGGCGGCAAGATCACCGGCGAACGCGAGACCGACGACGGCGTGTTCACGCTCGAGGCGTCGTTGCCCGCGGTGGTGAGTGTGACCGAGAAGATCAACGAGCCGCGCTTCCCGTCCTTCAAGGGCATCATGGCGGCCAAGAAGAAAGAGGTCACGGTGCTGACCCTCGCCGAGATCGGCGTCGAAAGCGACGAGGTCGGGCTTCAGAACGCCGGGTCGACGGTGCTGTCGTCGACGCCGAAGCCGCCGAAGACCGCGGGTGAGAAGGTCACCGACGAGGGTGAGGGCGGTAACCAGATCTCCCAGTACCTGGTTGGCCAGAAGATCATCTAGACGAGCACCCATCCCACAGACGAGAAGAGCGAAGAAACCATGGCTGAAGTTTTGGTGCTCGTTGAGCACGCCGAAGGCGCACTGAAGAAAGTCACCTCCGAATTGATCACCGCCGCCCGCGCGCTGGGCGATCCGGTCGCGGTCGTCGTCGGCAAGCCCGGAACGGCCGCGCCGCTGGTGGACGGGTTGAAGGAGGCGGGTGCCGCCAAGATCTACGTCGCCGAGTCCGACGACGCCGAGAACTACCTGATTACGCCGGTGGTCGACGTGCTGGCCGCGCTGGCCGAGTCGAACGCGCCCGCCGCCGTCCTGCTTTCCGCCAACGCGGACGGCAAGGAGATCGCGGGCCGCCTCGCCGCCCGGATCGGATCCGGCCTGCTGGTCGACGTGGTTGGCGTCCAGGAAGGCAACAAGGCGGTGCACTCCATCTTCGGTGGGGCGTTCACCGTCGAGTCGCAGGCCAACGGCGACACCCCGGTCATCACGGTGCGCGGTGGCGCCATCGACGCCGAGCCGCAGGCCGGCGCCGGCGAGCAGGTGACCGTCGAGGTACCCGCGCCCGCGGAGAACGCCACCAAGATCACGGCCCGCGAGCCGGCTGTCGCCGGCGACCGGCCGGAGCTCACCGAGGCCACGATCGTGGTGTCCGGTGGTCGCGGGGTCGGCAGCGCGGAGAACTTCAGCGTTGTCGAGGCCCTGGCCGACTCGCTGGGCGCCGCCGTCGGTGCGTCGCGCGCCGCGGTCGACTCCGGCTACTACCCGGGCCAGTTCCAGGTCGGCCAGACCGGCAAGACGGTGTCGCCGCAGCTCTACATCGCGCTGGGCATCTCGGGAGCCATCCAGCACCGCGCGGGCATGCAGACGTCCAAGACCATCGTCGCGGTCAACAAGGACGAAGAGGCGCCCATCTTCGAGATCGCCGACTACGGCGTGGTGGGCGACCTGTTCAAGGTCGCTCCGCAGCTGACCGACGCCGTCAAGGCACGCAAGGGCTGAGTCGCTTAGCCCAAGAGCCCCCGACACCAATGTGTCGGGGGCTCTCGCGTATCAACTCGAATTCGACAGCGCCGGTCCACGTCGCCCCATCGATCAGAGTGTGCTGCTCGGTCAGCCTTGCGGCGATGCGCCCAACGCGATTGCGCGCACCGTCACATCGGGCCGGTGTCACTCGGGCGTGGAGCGCCGACGCGGGGCCGGCTCGTCGCCAGCGCTCGACCGGGCCACCGCGGCGACTGCCAATGCTTCGCGCGCGGCCCTCGAGCGTTCGCACACGACGCGAGCCGACTCGCGGGCCTCCCGCGCCCGCGCGATGGCGTCGGCCATGCCCTGCATGGGCACCGTCTCCTCGGCGGCACGGCGCCGGGCGCTGGCGCGGTGGGATTTCTGTCGGCACGCCCCGCTGCAATAGTGTGCGTCAGCGCGACCGTAGAAGGCCGTGCCGCACTCCCAACACTGCAAGCGGCACGCAGCCATAACGGCAGGGTACGGCTATTCGTAACGCGTAGCAACATTGGGGCAGCCCGCACTTTTAACTGATAGAGTGGGTTTTCTACGAAAAAGACTCCACCCCCAGACGGTGACTTGCCCAGCCCAGCAAACATTTTGTCAGCTGGGGCTTCGACTATCTTTCCGGCCGCCGGGCGTCAGTCGGGGAAGGTCGGGAGATGCGCGAAGACGAGGGTAAATCGGCTTTTAGGCTGCGTCGCCCCGATTATCTCAGCCGGATGCATGAGCAACTCGACGAGTTGGTTGCCGACCGTCAGCAGATGGCACAGCTGCTGCAAGTGGCGATCGAGATCGGCTCCGATCTTGAACTGGACGCGATGTTGCACCGCATCGTGGCCGCGGCGATAGGCATGACCGGCGCCCGTTATGGGGCCATCGGGGTGTGGGGCTCGGAGGGATTCCTGTCGTCCTTCGTGCACAGCGGAATGGAATCCGACACGGTGCGGCTGGTCGGTCATCTGCCGGTGGGCAAAGGGGTGCTCGGCGCCCTCCGCGACCGCACCGAGCCTCTGCGCCTGACCCAGCTGTCCGACCATCCGACCGCCGTTGGGTTCCCCGAGCACCACCCACCGATGGGGGCCTTCCTTGGCATGCCCGTCATCATCCGCGGCGCGGTGTTCGGCAGCCTGTATGTCACCGACGACCGGCCCGGGCGCGCCTTCAGCGAGGCCGACGAGATCACTGTGCAGGCGCTGGCGTCGGCGGCATCGGTGGCCATCGACAACGCCCGGATGTTTGACCGGGTCCGTGCGGGCGCCCGATGGACCGACGCCAGCCGCGAGATCAGCACCGCCCTGCTCTCCGAGTCGCGACCGGATCTGCCACCGCTGCAACTGATCGCCGAACGGGCAGCGGAGCTGACGGACGCCGAGCAGACGATCGTCCTGGTACCGGCCGACCCCGAACAGCCAAGCGATGAAGTAGATTGCTTGGTCATCTCCGCGGCGGTCGGCCTGCACGCCAATGAGGTTCTCGGGCAAGAGCTTCCGGTCCACGGATCCACCACTGGCGAGGTGTTTCGGTCCGGTCGGCCCCTGCTCACCGAGGCGTTTCGCCGTCCCATCCCTGCATTCACCGACGTCGGCGAGCGACCAGCGATCCTGATGCCACTTCGCTCCGATCAGCAGACGCTGGGCGTGATCGTGGTGGCCCGCAATACCGACGCGCCCCCCTTCGACGAAGAGCATCTCGAGCTCGTTCGCGACTTCGCCGACCATGCCGCGATCGCGCTCACGCTGGCTAGCGAACGACGCAACGCGCGGGATCTGAACGTGTTGGTCGATCGGGAACGCATCGCCCGCGATCTGCACGACCAGGTCATCAGCCGCGTCTTCGCCGTCGGCCTGGAACTGCAAGGCGTCGTCGCCCGCCTCCGCTCACCGCAACTCGCAGCGCGGGTGACCCAGTCGGTGGACGAGTTGCAGGCCGTCATCGGCGACATTCGGCGCACGGTCTTCGATCTGCAGCACCCGTCGGCGCGGCGGCGCAGTCTTGCCGAGCGCGTTCAGGACGCGTTCGCGCGCCTCACCGACGACGACAACGAGGGGACGACGCTGCGCATGGCGGGGACGATGACCGCGGTCAGCGACGAACTTGCCGAAACCGCCGAATCCGTCGTCAGCGAAGCGCTCGGCAATGCGGTGCGGCACTCGCGCGCCGCGACTATCGCCGTCGAGGTCGCCGTCACCGATGAGCTGCTCATCGAGATCACCGACGACGGGCGGGGCGCCGCCTTGGATCAGCACTCCTGCGGCGGGCTGGACGATATCGCCCGCCGCGCCAAAGACCTCGGCGGCAATTGCGCGATCACCAGTCCGGCCGGGGGCGGCACCCGCGTCCGCTGGAGCGCGCCGTTGCAGAATCCCTGACCCCGCACGCGGTCGGAGATGACCCGCTAGACAAATGTTTTCCCCGCCGTTGACCAGCTGTTTCTTTACCCCAGATTTCGCCACAGTTCGTCATCTGACGTGCACCGACATGTCACGGCCCCGATGCCGACTAGCTCATCGGCTCGGCCACGTTGTGTGTCATGAGCATTGCTTCTGTCCTCATACCCAGTGACAAACCGGAAAGCCCGGTGGCCGGCTCGCCCGCCGGGCCCCGCTACTCGCTCTTGCTGTCCACCGACGCCAGCATGATCGAGGCCGCGCAGCGGCTCCGGTACGACGTGTTCACCAGTACGCCCGGCTTCGCACTGCCGGCAAACGACTTCCAGCCACGCGACGTTGACAGGTTCGACGAGCACTGCGACCACCTGCTGGTCCGCGACGATGACACCGGCGAGCTGGTGGGTTGTTACCGCATGCTGGCCCCGGCAGGCGCGATCGCGGCCGGAGGCCTCTACACCGCGACGGAATTCGACATCCGTGCTTTCGACCCGCTCAGGCCGTCGCTGGTGGAGATGGGACGCGCGGTGGTGCGCGAGGGTCACCGCAACGGCGCCGTTGTACTGCTGATGTGGGCGGGCATCCTGGCCTACCTGGACCGCTACGGCTACGACTACGTGACCGGCTGCGTGTCGGTGCCCATCGGGGGAGATTCCGACGACCCGGAAAACCGCGCGCCGGGCCGTCAGCTACGCGGCGTCCGCGACTTCATCCTGAGCCGGCACGCCGCCCCGGCGCAGTACCGGGTGCGTCCGCACCGGCCGGTGATCATCGACGGGAAGGCCCTCGACGACATTCCGGCCCCCACACGGCCGTCGGTCCCGGCGCTGATGCGCGGCTACCTGCGGCTGGGCGCCCAGGTGTGCGGCGAGCCCGCGCACGACCCCGACTTCGGGGTGGGCGACTTCTGCGTCCTGCTGGACAAGCGGCGGGCCGATACCCGATATCTGAAGCGGCTGCGCTCGGTGTCGGCGGCCACGCAGCTGGCAGGCGGCGACCGATGAACACCCCCGCCCGCACCGGGCACTCCTGGTTACCGCGCGCATCGTGTGACGCCGGTTGTGTAAGTCTCGGCGAGGTGGCCGCATCGCCGCCGCTGTTGGTGGCGCTGCGGGTGACGCTTCGCGTCATGCTGGCGCTGCTGCTGGCGCCGGGGGTGATGCTGCTGGCGATGCCGCTGCCGGGCCGGACCCGCGTGCAGCGCATCTATTGCCGGATGGTGTTGCGCTGTTTCGGAATCCGGATCACGGTCACCGGCAGCCCGATACGCAACCTGCGCGGGGTCTTGGTGGTCAGCCCGCACACGTCCTGGCTCGACGTCTTCGCCATCGGGTCGGTGTTGCCCGGTTCGTTCGTCGCCCGGGCCGATATGTTCACCGGGCCCGCCACGGGGATCGTGGCCCGCATCCTGAAGATCATCCCGATCGAGCGGTCCAGTTTGCGGCGGCTGCCCGCCGTGGTGGACACCGTCGCCCGCCGGCTGCACGACGGCCAGACGGTCGTGTGCTTCCCGGAGGGCACCACCTGGTGTGGGCGGGACCGTGGGGCGTTCTACCCGGCGATGTTCCAGGCCGCGATCGACGCCGGCCGTCCGGTGCAGCCGCTTCGGCTGGCCTACCACCACGTCGACGGCAGCGTCTCGACCGTGCCGGCCTTCGTCGGCGACGAGACGCTGATCGGGTCCATCCGCCGGCTGCTCGCCGGTCGTCGCACGCTGGCGCGGGTGCACGTCGAATCTCTGCAGCTCCCGGGGACCGATCGGCGAGCGCTGGCCAGCCGCTGCCAGTCGGTGGCGGGCGTCGGCGCAACCCGGACCGCTGGTCTCGGGCCCGTGCTGGTGGCCTCCTAGTCGAATAGCGACTCCGGAGGCCCTTCGACCAGCCGGTATCGTGGGTCGCGTCATGGTCTACCTGGATCACGCGGCCACCACGCCGATGCACCCCGCCGCCGTCGAGGCGATGACGGCGGTGCTCGGCACTGTCGGCAACGCGTCCTCGCTGCACACCAGCGGCCGGACGGCGAGGCGGCGCATCGAGGAATCTCGCGAGCTGATCGCCGACCGGCTGGGCGCCCGTCCGTCCGAGGTCATCTTCACCGCGGGCGGGACCGAAAGCGACAACCTGGCGGTCAAGGGCATCTATTGGGCCCGCCGCGACGCCGAACCACGCCATCGGCGCATCATCACCAGCGAGGTGGAACACCACGCCGTCTTGGACTCGGTGAACTGGCTCGTCGAACACGAAGGCGCCGAGGTGACCTGGCTGCCGACCGCCGCCGACGGCTCGGTGTCGGCGACCGCGCTGCGCGAGGCGCTGCGCGGCCACGACGACGTCGCCCTGGTGTCGGTGATGTGGGCCAACAACGAGGTCGGCACCGTCATGCCGGCCCCCGAGCTCGCCGCCGTCGCGGCCGAATTCGGGGTTCCGATGCACAGCGACGCCGTGCAGGCGGTGGGGCAGCTGCCGGTGGCCTTCGCCGCCAGCGGGCTCTCGGCGATGAGCGTGGCCGCGCATAAATTCGGCGGCCCTCCGGGCGTGGGTGCGCTGCTGCTGCGCCGCGACGTGGCGTGTGTGCCGCTGGCCCATGGGGGCGGCCAAGAGCGCGACATTCGTTCCGGCACCGCCGATGTCGCCGGCGCGGTCGGCATGGCGGCCGCGGCCCGCATCGCGGTGGACGGCCTCGAGGCGAACAGCGTGCGGCTGCGGGCGTTGCGCGATCGCCTAATTGAGGGAGTGCTGACTGGCATCGAGGACGTCGGCCTCAACGGTGCCCGCGACCCGCTGCGGTTGCCCGGCAACGCGCACTTCACCTTCCGCGGTTGTGAAGGTGACGCGCTGTTGATGCTGTTGGACGCCAACGGAATCGAGTGTTCGACCGGGTCTGCGTGCACCGCCGGCGTCGCGCAGCCGTCGCACGTGTTGCTCGCGATGGGGGCCGACCCGACCAGCGCCCGCGGGTCCTTGCGACTTTCGTTGGGGCACACCAGTGCCGACTCCGACGTCGATGCGGTGTTACGGGTGCTGCCCGCGGCGGTGGACCGCGCCCGCCGGGCCGCACTGGCCGCCGCGGGGGCTCCTTAAGTGAAGGTCCTCGCCGCGATGAGCGGTGGCGTCGACTCGTCGGTCGCCGCCGCCCGCATGGTCGACGCTGGGCACGACGTGGTCGGCGTGCACCTGGCGCTGTCGACCGCGCCCGGCACGTTGCGCACCGGCTCGCGGGGGTGCTGTTCCAAAGAAGACGCCTCGGACGCGAGCCGCGTCGCTGATGTCCTCGGAATCCCTTTCTACGTCTGGGATTTCGCCGAAAGATTCCAGGCGGACGTGATCGACGACTTCGTATCGTCATACGCGCGCGGCGAAACGCCCAACCCCTGCGTGCGGTGCAACCAGCGGATCAAGTTCTCGGCGCTGTCGGCGAAAGCTCTTGCGCTGGGCTTCGACACGGTGGCCACCGGCCACTACGCCAGGCTGTCCGGCGGGCGGCTGCGCCGCGCGGTCGATAGCGACAAGGACCAGTCCTACGTGCTTGCCGTGCTGACCGCCGACCAGCTACGCCACGCCACGTTCCCGATCGGCGACACCCCCAAGGCGCAGATCCGCGCCGAAGCCGCCCGTCGCGGCCTCGCGGTCGCGGAAAAGCCGGACAGCCACGACATCTGCTTCATCCCTTCCGGGAATACCCGGGCATTCCTGGGCGAGCGCATCGCGGTCCGCCGCGGCACCGTCGTCGGCGCCGACGGCGCGGTGGTCGCCGAGCACGACGGGGTGCACGGCTTCACCATCGGCCAGCGCAAAGGCCTGGGCATCGCCGGGCCGGGGCCCGACGGCCGCCCGCGCTACGTGACGGCCATCGACGCCGACACCGCGACCGTGCGGGTGGGGGAGGCGGCCGACCTCGACGTACGCGAGTTGCGGGGGCGCGAGCCGGTCTTCACCGCGGGACGGCCGCCGTCTGGTCCCGTCGAGTGCGTGGTGCAGGTGCGGGCGCACGGTGAAACCGTAGGTGCCGTAGCGGAATTGGTCGATGACGAGCTGGTCGTGCGGTTGCGCGCCCCGCTGCGCGGCGTCGCGTGCGGTCAGACGCTGGTGCTGTACCGCCCCGACTCGGACGGTGACGAGGTGCTCGGCAGCGCCATCATCGCCGACACCGCGCGCTAGTTCGGCACGTTCGCGACGATGTTCGTCATCACGATGTCGGACACCGATTGCGCAAAGCCGCAGAACGTGACCTCCAGAATGGCCACCGAACGCAGCCGGTAGTCGCGGCCGCAGCCGCCCGGCCGCAGGTGCAGTGAACCGGCGTCGGCCGTCCAGTCGCCGACGTATTGCTGCCCGGACGAGTCGTTCGCGCAGTCCCCGACCGTGCTCACCAACGCGCCGAACGCGCGCTGTGCGGTGTCGGCGTCCCGGTAGGCCGCGGCCCCTTCAGAAATCAGCGCGCCGTCGGGCGGGTCCTGGAAGGTCGTTTTGTGGAACTCTTCGACCTCGGGCCCGAACGTCGCCGTCTCGGCGTAGATGAATCGGCATTCGTGCGGCGTGGTGTCGGCGAGCGCGTCGATGTCAACCAGGCTGGTGCCGTCCATGGAGGGGATGATCGTGAGGTGCTCGCCGGCGCCGGTGATCGCGCGCATCCGCGACTGGTCCAGCAGGACCGTGTCGACATTGACCCCCTGCACGGCCCTGCGCGGGGCACCGAATCCGGCCACCGCCGCGCCGTCCACCACCCGGGTGCACGCGGCAGCCAGCACCACTGCCCCGCACCACAGCAGCGGCCGTGCCAATCTCGCCATCCGCGACACGTTTCGCACCCTTCTGGCGTCGAACCTACCCGTGCGGCCGCGCGGCAGACACCCCTGGCCACGGGCGTCCGAGGTGGCGTCGAATACGGTTGGGCGGGTGAGTGTTTTCGCGAGCGGCAGCGGCATCGGGTCGTGGCCCGGCATCAAGCCCCGGGAGGCCGCCGAGGTCGTCGTCGGGGAGCTGGCCGGCGGGCTGCCCCACATCGTCGAGCTGCCCGCCCGCGGAGTGGGTGCGGACATGCTCGGCCGGGCCGGCGCGCTGCTGATCGATGTGGCCATCGACATCGTGCCGCGCGGCTATCGCGTTGCCGCTCGGCGGGGGGCGGTCGTCCGCCGCGCGGTCAGTCTCCTCGAGGAGGACATGGACGCACTGGAAGAGGCCTGGGAGGTAGCCGGCCTGGGCGGTGCCGACCGCGTCCTCAAGGTGCAGGCTCCCGGGCCGATCACGCTGGCCGCCGAGCTCGAGCTGGCCAACGGCCACCGGGCGATCACCGACGCCGGCGCCGTGCGGGATCTGGCGGCGTCGTTGGCCGAAGGCGTCGCCGCCCATCGCGCGGCGCTGGCCCGCCGCCTCGAAACACCGGTGGTGGTGCAGTTCGACGAGCCGTCGCTGCCCAGGGCATTGGGCGGGCGGCTGGGCGGTGTGACGGCGCTGAGCCCGGTGGCCCCGCTCGACGAAGCGGTGGCCGTCGCCCTGCTCGACACCTGTGTCGCCACCGTCGGAGGCGAGGTGCTGTTACATAGTTGCGCCCCGGAACTGCCGTGGAAGATGTTGCAGGACAGCAGCTTTAATGCGGTTTCGGTTGACACCAACACCTTGGTCGCGACGGATCTCGACGGTATCGCCGCCTTCGTCGAATCGGGCCGCACGGTGATGCTGGGTGTGGTTGCCGCCAGCGCACCGCCACGGCGGCCGTCGACCGAAGAGGTGGCCGCCGCGCTCGTTGCGGTGACGGATCGGCTCGGCTTCGCCCGCTCGGCGTTGCGCGACCGCATCGGCGTCACCCCGGCGTGTGGCCTGGCCGGTGCGACGCCCGAGTGGGCCCGCCTGGCGATCGAGCTGGCCCGCAAGGCGGCCGAGGCGTTCGCCAAGGATCCCGACGCCATCTGAAAGGCAACCAAAATATTGCGCTTTTTCTGGTGGCGTGATGGACTCATAGGCAACCAGGAGGTTGCGTATGAGGATTGAGAAGAGCGTGACGCTGCGCGCACCGTTGGATCGGGTATGGCGGGCCATCAGCGACGCCGACGAGTTCGGCCGCTGGTTCGGCGTCCGCTTCGACGGGCCATTCGTCGCCGGGACTTCGGTCGCCGCGGTGATCAGCCCGACCACGGTCGACGACGAGGTCGCCAAGCGTCAGGAGCCGCACGCCGGGGTGAAAAGCACCTGGCACATCGTCGCGGTCGAGCCGCAGCGGCGGTTCGCCTATCGCTGGCATCCCTTCGCCGTCGACCCGGACGTCGACTACGAGCGAGAGCCGACCACGCTGGTCGAGTTCACCTTGTCGGAGGCTCCCGATGGCGTGCTGCTCAGCATCACCGAATCCGGATTCGAAGACATTCCCGAAGCGCGCCGCCCGTCCTCGTTCGAGGCCAACGCCGAGGGGTGGGCTATCCAGTCGGGCCTGGTGCGCAGGTATCTGGAAGAAGCCCGCGAATGAGTGGTCGCGTCGCCGTGGGCGCGCCGTTCTTCGACGCACTCGGTGATCCGAACCGGCTGCGCATCATCGTGCGGCTCTGCGATCTGGGCCCGAGCTCGACATCGCAGCTCACCGGCGTCATCCCGGTCACCCGGCAGGCTGCCAGCAAACACCTGCAGCTGCTGGAGTCGGCGGGTTTGGTGACCAGCAGCAAGCGGGGTCGCGAGCGTGTCTGGGCGGTGCGGACCGCTCCCTTGGCCCAGGCCAGTGACTACCTCACCGCGTTGTCGCGCCGGTGGGATGCGGCGGTGGACCGGCTGCGGGCATACGTGGAGGACTGAGTCGGGAGTGTCGGCGTTCTCGGATAGCCTGCGAGGGTGAGCTCACCAGAAGCTGATTCGGTGGCGCCCGAGGTCCGGCGACAGTGGCAGGAACTGGCCGATGAAGTCCGCGAACACCAGTTCCGCTACTACATCAAGGACGCGCCGATCGTCTCCGACGCCGAATTCGACAAGATGTTCAACGAACTTGTCGCGCTGGAGGACCGTTACCCGGAGCTGCGGGTTCCGGATTCGCCGACGCAGCTGGTCGGCGGGGCGGGCTTTGCCACCGACTTCACCGAGGCCGAGCACCTCGAGCGCATGTTGAGCCTCGACGACGTGTTCGACCGCGACGAGCTGGTCGCCTGGAGCAACCGCGTCGAGAACGAGATCGGCCGTGAGCCGCACTACTTGTGCGAACTCAAGATCGACGGGGTGGCGTTGTCGCTGGTGTACCGTGACGGCCGGCTGGAACGGGCCGCCACGCGCGGCGACGGCCGGGTGGGCGAGGACGTGACGCTCAATGCGCGCACCATCGACGACGTGCCCGAGCGGCTCACTGCCAGTGCCGATTTGCCGATTCCCGCCGTGCTCGAGGTGCGTGGCGAGGTCTTCTTCATGCTCGCGGATTTCGAGGTGCTCAACGCCAGCCTGGTCGAGGACGGCAAGGCGCCGTTCGCCAATCCGCGTAACAGCGCGGCCGGTTCGCTGCGCCAGAAGAACCCGGCGGTCACCGCCCGTCGCAAGCTGCGAATGATCTGTCACGGCATCGGCCGCACCGACGGGTTCGCGCCCAAGACGCTGCACGAGGCCTACACCGCGCTGAAAACCTGGGGCCTGCCGGTGGCCGAAGAGACTGCGCGCGTGCGTGGCCTCGCCGCCGTGGAGGACCGGATCGGGTATTGGGGTGAGCACCGCTATGACATCGACCACGAAATCGATGGCGTGGTGGTCAAAGTCGATGACTTTGCGCTGCAGCGCCGGCTGGGAACGACGTCGCGGGCGCCGCGCTGGGCGGTCGCGTACAAGTATCCGCCCCAGGAGGCGCAGACCAAGCTGCTCGACATCCGGGTGAACGTCGGACGCACCGGCCGCGTCACACCATTCGCCTTCATGACCCCGGTGAAGGTGGCCGGATCGACAGTGGGGCTGGCCACCCTGCACAACGCCGCCGAGGTCAAGCGCAAGGGGGTGCTGATCGGCGACACGGTGATGATCCGCAAAGCGGGCGACGTGATCCCGGAGGTGCTCGGTCCCGTCGTCGACCTCCGGGACGGGTCCGAGCGCGAATTCGTCATGCCCACAACGTGTCCCGAATGCGGAACCACGCTGGCGCCCGCCAAGGAGGGTGACGCCGACATCCGCTGCCCCAATGCCCGGTCCTGCCCGGCGCAGCTGCGCGAGCGCGTCTTCCACGTCGCCGGCCGCGGAGCGCTCGACATCGAGGGGCTGGGCTACGAGGCGGCCATCGCACTGTTGAAGGCCGGGGTGATCGCCGACGAGGGCGACCTGTTCACCCTCACCGAGGAAGACCTGTTGCGCACCGAGCTTTTCCGGACCAAGGCCGGCGCATTGTCCGCCAACGGCAGGAGGCTGCTCGACAACCTGGACAAGGCCAAGTCGGTGGCGCTGTGGCGCGTCCTGGTGGCGCTGTCGATCCGGCATGTCGGTCCGACCGCCGCGCGCGCACTGGCCACCGAATTCGGCAGCCTGGAGGCGATCATGTCGGCGTCCACCGAGCGGTTGGCCGCGGTCGAGGGCGTCGGACCGACGATCGCGGCCGCGCTGACCGAGTGGTTCACCGTCGACTGGCACCGCGCGATCGTCGACAAGTGGCGGGCCGCCGGGGTGCGGATGGCCGACGAGCGCGACGCCAGCGTGCCCCGCACCCTGGAAGGGCTGACGATTGTCGTCACCGGTTCGCTGGCCGGTTTTTCGCGCGACGACGCCAAGGAGGCGATCATCGCGCGCGGGGGAAAGGCCGCCGGTTCGGTGTCGAAGAAGACCGATTTCGTCGTCGCCGGGGATGCACCGGGATCCAAGTACGACAAGGCGATCGAGCTGGGCGTGCCGGTCCTCGACGAGGACGGCTTCCGGAAGCTGTTGGCCGAGGGCCCGCCGGAAACACCGGCGGGCTAGGCCGATGAGCGGTCGCTACGGCGATTCCACCCGCAGCCTCAAAGCGGCCAGCCCGCAGGCGATTTCGGGACAACCGGTGGCGCCGCAGGCGGTGCTGGCCGCCACCTACCACCTATCCAGCGACGAAACCGGTGCGTCGGACGGCTACGGCCGCAGCTCGAATCCCACATGGCGGCAAGCGGAGTCGGCGCTCGCCGAGCTGGAGGGGGCGACCGGCGCGCTGGTGTTCGGCTCGGGTATGGCGGCCATCGGCGCCGTTCTGCGGGCGCTGGCGACGCCGGGATCGGCTCTGGTGGTGCCCGCCGACGGCTACTACCAAGTGCGCCGCTTGGCCAGGGAAGACCTGGCGCCCGCGGGTGTGACCGTCATCGAGGCATCGATCTCGCAGATCTATGACGCCGCCGCGGCCGCGGACGTGGTGCTGGCCGAAACTCCCACCAACCCGGCGTTGGATGTGATCGATCTGCACCGGTTGGCCACCGTCTGCCGTGGTCGCGGCGCGCGCTTGATCGTCGACAACACCGCCGCCACCCCCTTGGGTCAGCAGCCGCTGTCGCTGGGCGCCGACGCGGTGGTGGCCAGCGCCACCAAGGCGTTGTCCGGTCACAGCGACCTGCTGGCCGGCTACGTCGCCACCAACGATCCCGAGTTGCTCGCCGGCGCGGAGCGCCAACGACTGCTCGCCGGTGCGATCCTGGGCGGGTTCGAGGCGTGGCTGCTGTTGCGCAGCTTGGCAAGTGCCGGTCTGCGCTTCGAGCGTCAATGCCAGAACGCCCGGGCGGTGGCGACGATGTTGGCCCGCCACCCCGCGGTCCGTGCGGTGCGCTACCCGGGGTTGGCCGAAGACCCGGCGCATCGCGTGGCCATGGTTCAGATGCGCCGGTTCGGCGGTCTGGTCTCGGTCGAATTGGCCGACGCCGCCGCGGTCCACGCCCTCGTCGACAACAGCGAGCTGCTCGTCGCGTCCACCAGCTTTGGCGGCCTCCACACGTCGGTGGACCGCCGCGCACGCTGGGGCGATCACGTCGCCGACGGGTTCGCGCGCATCTCGCTGGGCATCGAAGACACCGACGATCTGGTCGCCGACATCGAGCAGGCGCTCACCGCTATCCGGTCATAAAGTGGCCCGCATCGCCGCACCGGTCCTATCGTGGGCGCTATGACGCAGACGGCCGAGGAGTGCACGCAGGCATCGCCGTGGTCACCTCGCGAGGCCGAGATACTGGCGGTGACCCTGCGGCTGCTGCAAGAACACGGCTATGACCAACTGACCGTCGAAGCCGTGGCCGGTGCCGCCCACGCCAGCAAGGCAACGGTGTACCGGCGGTGGCCCTCGAAGGCCGAGCTGGTCCTGGCCGCCTTCATCGAAGGCGTACGCGAGGTGGCGCTTCCGCCGAACACCGGCACTCTGCGAGGCGATCTGTTGAGCCTGGGGGAGACGTGCGGTCAGCACGGCACCGAGCACGCCAGCACCATTCGCGCGGTGATGGTCGAGGTGTCGCGGCACCCGGCGCTCAACGACGCTATGCAGGAGCAATTCCTCAAGCAGCGCAAGGCGCTGATTCAGCATGTGCTGCACCAGGCCGTCGACCGCGGTGAGATCAGCGAGGAAGTCATCACCGACGAACTCTGGGACCTGTTGCCGGGGTACCTCATCTTCCGGTCCCTCATCCCCGGCCGGCCACCCACCCGCCGCACCGTGCAAGCGCTAGTCGACGGGTTCCTCATCCCGGGTCTGACCAGAACCACCGCGTAACGCGGGGTTAACCCGCCGAGACGGAATGTGTACGCTCGCGTCTCTTGTACAGTACGGTCCCGTACCGTACTGTCATACCTGTCGATCACGCCCGTCCCGCCGGCAGTCGCCGTCGGTTCGGGGGTGATGGTGTCGCCCGATGATCGAAAGGTGAACGGGTGAAGGGGATTTCGTTGACTGCCCTCGTCAGACGCGGGTGGATGGTGATGGTGGCGGTGCTGGTCGTTGTGCTCGCGGGATTCGCCATCTATCGCCTGCACGGAATCTTCGGTTCCCAGAGCAAGACCTCCGCCGACAGCGGCCTGGCCAACGAGATCGTCCCGTTCAACCCCAAGCAGGTGGTGCTCGAGGTCTTTGGCACGCCCGGCGCAACCGCGACCATCAACTACCTTGATGTCAACGCCCAGCCGCAGCAAGTCAAGGACGCCCCGTTGCCGTGGTCGTTCACGATCACCACAACAGAGCCCGCGGTCATCGGCAACGTCGTCGCACAGGGCAACGGAGACAGCCTCGGCTGCCGCATCACCGTCAACGGGGAAGTGAAAGACCAACGCACCGTTGACAAAGCCGACGCCTACACCTTCTGCCTGGACAAGTCTGGATGAATCCACCATGAGCAACCACGAACAGTCGCGGGCCCGCGTCCCTCGCACCATCCGCCGGCTCGCATTGCCCATCCTGCTGTTCTGGGTGGCGCTGGCCGCGATCACCAACATCGCGGTGCCGCAGTTGGAAGAGGTTGGTAAGACGCACAATGTGGCGCTGAACTCGCCCGACGCTCCGTCGCTCAAGGCCATCAAGCGCATCGGTGAAAAGTTCCACGAGTTCGACACCGACAGCTCGGCCATGATCGTGCTGGAGGGCGACAAGCCGCTCGGCGCGGACGCGCACCGTTTCTACGACGAGATGATCCGCCGGCTCGAGCAGGACAAAAAACACGTCGAGCATGTCCAGGACTACTGGGGCGACACCCTGACCGCGGCGGGGTCGCAGAGCAGCGACGGCAAGGCCGCTTACGTGCAGGTGAACCTTGCCGGTAATCAGGGCTCGGCGTTGGCGAACGAGGGCGTCGGGGCGCTGCGCGACATCGTCGAGCGCATGAAGCCGCCGCCCGGCGTCAAGGCCTACGTGACCGGCGCGGCGCCACTGATCTCCGACCAGTTCGATGTCGGCAGCAAGGGAACCGCGAAGGTCACCGCGATCACCGTCGGTGTGATCGCGCTGATGCTGTTTTTCGTCTACCGTTCGGTGCTCACCACGCTGCTGGTGCTCGCCACGGTCCTGATCGAGATGTCGGCCGCGCGGGGGCTGGTCGCATTTCTCGGGAACGCCGGGGTCATCGGGTTGTCGACGTATGCGACGAATCTGTTGACGCTCTTAGTGATTGCCGCGGGCACCGACTACGCGATATTTTTCGTCGGCCGCTACCAGGAAGCGCGCGGAACCGGTGAAGACCGCGAAAGAGCTTTCTACACCATGTATCACGGCACCACCCATATCGTGCTGGGATCTGGGCTGACCGTGGCCGGCGCGGTCGCGTGTCTGAGCTTCACCCGGCTGCCGTACTTCCAGAGTTTGGGTATTCCTGCCGCGCTGGGCATCCTCGTCGCCCTGTTCGCCGCGCTCACCCTGGGGCCTGCGATCCTCACCCTGGGCGCCAGGGTGGGCATCTTCGACCCCAAGCGGGCGGTCAGAACCCGCGGCTGGCGGCGGATCGGCACCGCCATCGTGCGCTGGCCCGGTGCCGTTCTCGCCGCGGCCTGCGCGCTGGCCCTGGTGGGTCTGATCGCCTTGCCCGGATACAAGACCAGTTATGACACTCGTCCCTACATGCCCGCCAGCGCGCCGGCCAATGTCGGCTACACCGCCGCCGAGAAGCATTTCTCGCGGGCCCGGCTGGAGCCCGAATTGCTCATGGTCGAAACCGATCACGACATGCGTAACCCGGAAAGCATGCTCATCCTGGACAAGGTGGCCAAGGCGGTATTTCACGTTCCCGGCGTCGCGCAGGTGCAGACCATCACCCGTCCCTTAGGCACCCCACTGGTCCACAGCTCGCTCGCGTTCGTGGTCAGCAATTCCAGCGCGGCGCAGCAGGAAAACCTTACCTATCAACGAGATCGGGCCGAGGATGCGCTCAAGCAGGCCAATGAACTGAACAAAACCATCAACATCCTCAGACAGCAATACGTATTGCAGCAGCAGCTGGCGAACACCACGCACGACGAAACGCAAAGCTTCCACGACACTCTCGGCACAATTCAGGATCTGCGCGACAAGATCGCCAACTTCGACGATTTCTTCCGGCCGGTGCGAAGTTACTTCTATTGGGAAAGGCATTGCTTCGACATTCCCATCTGCTTCGCGTTCCGATCACTCTTCGACGCGCTCGACGGCATTGACCAACTCACCGAAAAGTTTGAAGGCCTCACGGCTTCGCTCGACAAGCTCGATGCGCTGCAGCCGAAACTGGTGGCGCTCATACCTCCGCAGATTGACAGCCAGCAGACCAATCGCGATCTGACGTTGGCCAATTACGCCACGCTGTCCGGCATTTACGCGCAGACCGCGGCCGCGATCGACAATGCGACGGCGTTGGGGCGGGCCTTCGACGCCGCCAAGAACGACGACACCTTCTACCTGCCGCCCGACGTTTTCAACAACCCCGACTTCAAGCGCGGGCTGAAACTGTTCCTGTCGCCCGACGGCAAGGCCGCACGCATGATCGTCACACACGAAGGAGATCCCGCGACGCCAGAGGGCATTTCGCACATCGATCCCATGGCCAAGGCCGCGCGCGAGGCCCTGAAGGGCACGCCGATGGCGGGCGCGGGGATCTATCTCGGTGGGACCGCCTCGACGTACAAGGACATCCAGGACGGCGCCAAGTACGACCTGATGATCGTGGCGTTCGCCGCGCTGAGTCTCATCCTGCTGATCATGATGATCATCACGCGCAGCCTGATCGCCGCGCTTGTCATCGTGGGCACCGTTGCCCTGTCGCTGGGCGCCTCGTTCGGGTTGTCGGTTCTGGTGTGGCAGTACCTCTTCGGCATCCAGTTGTATTGGGTCGTGCTCGCACTTGCCGTGATCCTGCTGCTGGCGGTCGGATCCGACTACAACCTGCTGTTGATCTCACGCTTCAAGGAAGAAATTCAAGCCGGCCTCAACACCGGCATCATCCGCGCGATGGCGGGCTCCGGATCGGTGGTCACCTCGGCGGGCATCGTCTTCGCCGTCACCATGTGTGCGTTCGTGTTCAGCGGTTTTCAGGTTCTCGGTCAGATCGGCACGACGATCGGCCTCGGCTTGCTGTTCGACACGCTGATCGTGCGCTCATTCATGACGCCCTCTGTCGCAAAAATTCTCGGGCGGTGGTTCTGGTGGCCGCAGCGGGTGCGTCCTCGCCCGGCGAGCACCATGCTGCGGCCCTATGGCCCGCGGCCGGCGGTTCGACAGCTGCTGCTGTGGGACGACGACGACCATGCGGTGCTGGCGCGATCGAACTCGCAGGCGTGCTGATCTAGCGCGGTCGCAACCGTCGCGGCGCCACACCCTGTGGATGTCGCCGGACCGGTCAGTAGGATGCGTCCGACGACCGCTTGGTCTCCCTCGTGGCAGAGCGGGCGGGGCGATCGTAGGTTGCCGACCAATCCGACGGGCAACCGTCACCCGAATCGACTCTTCGCGAGGTTCTCCCATGCATGTCGCACTTTTCACCGATCTTCACCCCGACGGCCTCGGGGGGACGCAGGTTTCGGTGGCCACTCAGCGTCGTGCGCTCGAACAGTATGGGCACCGGGTCACGGTCTTCACGGCACCGATGCCCGGCGCGGTCGATCCAGACCCCTGCGTCGTCGAATTGAAGCCGGTGCCCGTCATCGACCCGATCATGCGCAAATTGGGCAGGCATGAGGACTTTGTTCTGGTGTGGCCCTCCAAGGCGAATCGCGCGATCATCGACGAGGCGTTCGGCAGCCGAGGACCCATCGATATCGTGCACACCCAGGGTGACTTAGGTGTGGCGATAGCCGGCGTGGAAGCCGCTCGCCGGCATGGTATTCCGGTGGTTCAGACCAAACACACTCGCTACGACACGTATTTCGAGCAAGCCACCCCGGCCCCGCTCTTCCTGGCGATGTTGGTCAGTCGGGTGCAAAAGCGATACCTCGCGCAGGAATTCCACCTGACCCCCGAAAAGGAAAGTGCGGCTTCCCGACTGGCATGGCGGTTCATGGTTGCGAACGCACAAGCTGTGGACCACCAGATCACACCGACGCGGCATTTTGCGCGGTCGCTGGCCAGACGCGGGGTGACCCGTCCAATATCGGCGATTTCCAACGGCTTTGACGATGACGTCGTCGACCGGGCCCGGACGGCCGTGGTTGGCGCCTTGTCGGACGACGAGCCGCTCCGACTCGTCTGGTGTGGGCGGCTATCGTCGGAGAAGCGGGCTCTCGAAGCGATCGAGGCCGTCGCCCAGGTCGACAACTGCAGACTCGACATCTATGGCCAGGGCCACCTCGAGGCGTCGATGAAAAAACTCATCCACTCCGCGGGACTCTCTCACCGAATCCGCCTGCACGGCCGGGTCGACCGCGAAGCCTGCCTGGTCGCGATGGGATCGAGCGATGCGCTGCTGTTCACCTCATATGATTTCGACACCCAGGGGCTCGTCCTGCTGGAAGCGGTGGCCATGTCGTCGCCCGTCATCTACTGTGACCCCGCGCTGAGCGAAACCGTTCCGGAAGGGGGAGGCATCCTGGCCGCCGACCCGTCCCCGTCCGCACTGGCGGCGGCGATTCGTGCGCTCTCCTCGGACCGCGACCGATTGCGGGAAATGTCCGGCGTCGCCACCGAGCACCGCGACAGCGGCCGTCAATCCGTGCAAACCGAGAAGATCATCGCCATCTACAACAGCCTGTTGGACCCGGTGCCCGCGTAGCCGGCGTTCAGCGCAGCATGGTGGCCACGATCCCGGCCAAATAGCCGAGGCGAGCCACCTCCGAAGGCCGAAATTCCGGGCCCGGGCGGCCGAGCACAACCGCCGTGTGCGGATCGCCCAGCGGGGCGGCGACCATCGTGGTGTCCATGTCGCGCCACGCCTGTGGCACCCACTCGCCGGTGCTGTCCAGCGTCGCGGCCCGTTCGATGGGCAGCCACGGGGCGGAATCCGCCCGCGTCTCCGGCGTACCCGGGCTGAAGGCCAGGCGCTGCAGCTCATCGCCGGTGCTGCGCAGCACGGTGCACCAGCTGACGCGCAGCACCCTGGGCGCCTCGTTGGCCAGCACCTGTAGCCGCGACGCCTTGTCGCCCGCCGCGGCGACGTGGTCGAGCAGCTCGAGCTCGCGATGCGCTTCCAACAATCCGGTGTGCGGGCGCACGCTCTCCACCCGGACGCCGGAAAGCGACTCGGCGGCGGTGATCAGCGTGTCCGGCATCGCCCCCAGCGGCAACTCGATCACCAGGTCGTCGATCGCGTACCCCGCGCTGCGCTCGACCACGTCGAGCGACAGGATGTCGGCGCCCACCGAACCGAGCGCCAGGGCCAGCGAGCCCAGGCTGCCCGGGCGGTCGACCAGCTCGATGCGCAACAGATACGACGGCACGGCCAACACTGTTACACAGCGATGCGTGGACTGCATTTCTGCGCAGAACCAACGGGCCTGAACCCGCCCGCACACTCGCGGCTAGGCTTTCGTGTCGTGTCTCAGATCTCCCGCGACGAGGTGGCGCACCTGGCCCGGCTGTCCCGGTTGGCGCTGACCGATAGCGAGCTCGACAGCTTCGCCGGCCAGCTCGACGCCATCCTGACCCATGTCAGCCAGGTGCAGGCGGTCGACGTCACCGGCGTCGAAGCGACCGACAACCCGCTCAAGGACGTCAACGTCACCCGCCCGGACGAGCCGACCCCCTGCCTGACCCAGCGGGAGGCGCTGGCCGAGGCGCCCGAGGCCGCCGATGGCCGCTTCGCCGTGCCGCAGATCCTGGGAGGCAGCGAGTGAACGACGTCATCCGCGCCGACGCCGCGACCCTGGCCGCCCGGATCGCCGCCAAGGAGCTGTCGTCGGTCGAGGTCACCCAGGCGTGCCTGGACCAGATCGCCGCGACCGACGACCGGTATCACGCCTTCCTGCACGTGGCCGCCGACGAGGCGCTGGGCGCGGCGGCCGTGGTCGACGAGGCGGTGGCCGCGGGGGAGCGGCTGCCGTCACCGCTGGCCGGGGTGCCGCTGGCGCTCAAGGACGTCTTCACCACCGTCGACATGCCCACCACCTGCGGCTCCAAGATCCTCGAAGGCTGGCGTTCCCCCTACGACGCCACCATCACCATGCGGTTGCGTGCCGCGGGCATCCCGATCCTCGGCAAGACCAACATGGACGAATTCGCGATGGGTTCGTCGACGGAGAACTCCGCCTACGGGCCCACCCGTAACCCGTGGAACCTCGACCGGGTGCCCGGCGGGTCCGGCGGAGGCAGCGCGGCGGCATTGGCCGCATTCCAGGCGCCGCTGGCCATCGGATCCGACACCGGCGGCTCGATTCGGCAGCCGGCGGCGCTGACGGCGACGGTCGGCGTCAAACCCACCTACGGCACGGTGTCGCGCTACGGGCTGGTGGCGTGCGCGTCGTCGTTGGATCAGGGCGGCCCGTGCGCGCGCACGGTGCTGGACACCGCGCTGCTGCATCAGGTGATCGCCGGGCACGACCCCCGCGATTCCACGTCCGTCGACGCCGCGGTGCCCGATGTCGTCGGGGGCGCCAAGGCGGGTGCGGCCGGTGACCTCAAGGGTGTGCGCGTCGGCGTCGTGAAGCAGCTGCGCGGCGACGGCTACCAGCCGGGAGTGCTGGCCTCGTTCGAGGCGGCCGTCGGCCAGCTGACCGAACTGGGCGCCGAGGTGAGCGAAGTCGACTGCCCGCACTTCGAATACGCGCTGGCCGCCTACTACCTGATCCTGCCGTCGGAGGTGTCGAGCAACCTGGCCCGCTTCGACGCGATGCGCTACGGGCTGCGCGTCGGTGACGACGGGACGCACAGCGCCGAGGAAGTGATGGCGCTGACCCGCGCCGCCGGTTTCGGGCCGGAAGTCAAGCGCCGCATCATGATCGGCACCTACGCGCTGTCGGCCGGTTACTACGACGCCTATTACAACCAGGCGCAGAAGGTACGCACGCTGATCGCTCGCGACCTCGACAAGGCGTACGAGTCCGTCGACGTGGTCGTGTCGCCCGCGACCCCGACCACCGCCTTCGCGCTCGGCGAGAAGGTCGACGATCCGCTGGCGATGTACCTGTTCGACCTGTGCACGCTGCCGCTGAACCTGGCCGGCCACTGCGGCATGTCGGTTCCGTCGGGGTTGTCGCCCGACGACGGCCTGCCCGTCGGGCTGCAGATCATGGCGCCGGCGCTGGCTGATGACCGCCTGTACCGGGTCGGCGCCGCCTACGAGGCCGCACGCGGCCCGCTGCCATCCGCCATCTGACCTTTCGTCGCCGTGCGAGTGGCGGGCAGGGCAAGATGAGGGCATGCGGATCGGAGTTCTCACTGGAGGCGGCGACTGCCCGGGGCTGAATGCCGTCATTCGGGCGGTAGTGCGCACCTGCGACGCCCGGTACGGCTCGTCGGTGGTCGGTTTCCAGGACGGGTGGCGCGGGTTGCTGGAAAACCGGCGCATCCAACTGCAGAACGACGATCGCAATGACCGGCTGTTGGCCAAGGGCGGCACGATGCTGGGGACCGCCCGGGTGCATCCCGACAAATTGCGGGCCGGGCTCGACCAGATCAAGCAGACTCTGGACGAAAACGGCATCGACGTCCTCATTCCGATCGGCGGCGAAGGCACCCTGACGGCCGCCCACTGGTTGTCCGAGGAGAACGTTCCCGTCGTTGGGGTGCCGAAGACCATCGACAATGACATCGATTGCACCGACGCCACTTTCGGCCACGACACCGCGTTGACGGTGGCCACCGAAGCCATCGACCGCCTGCACAGCACCGCCGAATCCCATCAGCGGGTGATGCTGGTGGAGGTGATGGGCAGGCACGCCGGCTGGATCGCGCTGAACGCCGGCCTGGCTTCCGGTGCGCACATGACGCTGATTCCCGAACAGCCCTTCGATGTGGAGGAGGTGTGCCGGTTGGTCAAACGCCGCTTCCAGCGCGGGGATTCGCACTTCATCTGCGTGGTCGCCGAGGGCGCGAAACCCGTCCCCGGCTCGATATCGTTGCGCGAAGGCGGGATTGACGAGTTCGGCCACGAGAAGTTCACCGGCGTCGCGGCCCAGCTGGGCGCCGAAGTGGAGAAGCGGATCAACAAGGACGTCCGGGTGACCGTGCTGGGCCATGTCCAGCGCGGCGGGACGCCGACGGCCTACGACCGGGTGTTGGCCACCAGGTTCGGCGTCAACGCCGCCGATGCCGCGCACGCGGGCGAATACGGCCAGATGGTGTCGCTTCGGGGGCAGGACATCGGGCGGGTGGCGCTGGGCGACGCGGTCCGCCAGCTCAAGCTGGTGCCGGAGAGTCGCTACGACGACGCCGCCGCCTTCTTCGGGTGATCCCGGCCGGTTCGGCAAACGGCGGGTGGCTTTGTGCTGACGCCGGCCTGAATTTGCCCGACGCTTGACCAGCTTAGGACCGGTCGGCGCAAATTCGTGGTTTCCGAACTGGTCCTCAGCGGTTATACCGGAGGTGTGAGCAACCGCGGTTCGGTTCGCGGAGTCGTTCAGCATCCTGCGCCGTCGGCGGGGCCACCGGGCCCGCCGGTCAGTCCGGCGCAGCCACCTCGGCGCGTCGACGCCGATCGGGCGGCCGCCACAGTGCCGCAGGCCCAGCGCTCGGATCCGTCCATCCGCCGTCCGCCGTTCAAGCCGCCGCCACCCCCGCCCTCTTATACACATCTGACGCTGCCGACGATCGCATA